>JALOQW010000206.1 GCA_025459275.1 Pirellula sp. | reverse complement strand
GTTCTATTTCCGAATTGATCGAATTGCAACGCAGATGGAGCCATGTGCCAAGATTCGGCGAGGTATTGGTGGAGACCTGCGCGAACCGCGATGGGCATTCCTTGATGGTCTATCCTTTCGAAGGTCGATCGGTTAGCGAGGGGATGGCAGCTTTGATCGCGTACCGTCTAACCCAACATGAAGGGATCTCTTTCTCTATCGCTGTGAATGACTACGGCTTCGTATTGCACAGCGACCGTGCACCAGAGATCGAATGGGGACAATTCGCTTCGTGGTTCCTGCTTGAAAATCTGGAAGAGCATCTTGTATCGAGTTTGAATGCAACAGAGATGACGCGTCGGGTCTTTCGTGACATTGCGAGGATCTCGGGACTAGTCCATCAAGGGCCGCCAGGTCACAACAAGAGCATGCGTCACCTGCAGGCTTCAACAAGCATGGTGTTTGATGCATTGCACGAGTACGATCCAGAGAATCGTCTATTGAAGCAAGCGGACGACGAGGTATCCAGAGACCAGCTAGAGATGCATCGATTGCGATTGACTCTCGAACGCATGCTTGAGAGTCGCTGGGTCATCAAGCACTTGACGCGCTGGTCTCCGTTTTCGTTTCCACTTTATGTTGAACGGGTTCGTGATCGGATCAGTTCCGAGTCACTCGCTGATCGCATTCGTCGCATTCAAGGGCAACTCGAACGAGCAGCATCGCAGGATGTTGAGTCTCCGACGATAGATGCGAGTTGATTTCAGAGGTGATGCCTGTGGAGTTCGAGATTTCCGGTGCGACGTTTTCCTTGGATCCGAGCGGAGCTCTTTATTGGGCAAGCGAGTCGGCTTTGTTGCTTGCGGATCTTCATCTCGGCAAAGAGACCGTATTCCAAAAATCGGGGATCGCGATCCCTCAAGGAGCGACTTCGTCGACCTTGAGCGGTTTGCGACGACTGGTAGAACGTTACCAAGCCAAGCAAATCATCGTCCTTGGGGACTTGTTGCATGCGCCGATCGGGCTGACCCAGGAACTGTCCGATGCGCTTGCCTCTCTTGTGCGCGATTGGGGCGATTGTCGCTGGGTGCTGGTTCCCGGGAACCATGATCGGGGCGCGATCTCAGCCCTCCGTCAGTGCGGCTGGGAGATTACCGAGAAACGTTACCAGGTCGATGGCGTTTGCTTGACGCATGACACGTCGCGGTGGTCCAAGAGCGACCCTAGTTCGGTATCGGGCCATCTGCATCCTTCCATTCGTGTTCCGCTCTCGGCTCGGGAATCGAAAAGAGTCCGGTGTTTTTGGCTGCGCGGGGAGCATTTGGTCATCCCCGCGTTCGGGGGCTGGACGGGCACACACCCGATTCGACCGACCAGGAGCGATCAAATCGTGGTTTGCGCCGACGGAGATCTGATTCGATTGAGCGATCTAAGAACCGCATAGTCCTCGAATTGGATGAGATTCCTTGAGCAAATCCAGCAACGTCGTAGAGCCTAATTCTTGCTCCGTTCTCCTCATGGAGTCGTCCAGCTTCTGATGAAGCGAGCACAGGACATTCCGATGGGATTGAAGTTCCAACGGGCACGAGTTGATCCGTCCGATCGGCTCGACAGCGTTGACGATGTCCAGAATCGTAAGCTTTTCGGGCGGAATCGCCAGGGAAACGCCCCCACCGACTCCTCGTTGGAGATGAACGATCTTCTGCTTGTGTAGCCCCTGAAGGATCTTAGATAGATACGCGGCCGGTACCTTGGTCGATATCGCAATATCTGAGGTTTTTTGGGGGGCTCCCGTATTTTCCGCTAAATGCACTGTCGCCCGAAGTGCGTACTCGACCGTTTGTGAAAACATGCAATTTGTCCTGAAGAGAACCCAAAGGTTATTGCAAAACATATGCAAAACAGGACGGGCTCGCAAGTCTTCATGCGTGACAACTTGTTACGGGCGCCGGGCGGCCGTAGTAGAAGCCTTGAGCGAGAACAAATCCGATTTCGGCACAGAGTTCGGCTTCGGACTGTGTTTCGATCCCCTAGGCGAGAGGGATTACGCCCATGTCGATGCTAATACGAACCAAGCTGCTCACCAACTTAACGCGGTCGGCTTCTTTGCGTTCGATACCTCGAATTAAGCTCATGTCGAACTTAAGGACATCGGGCGGGACGGTGCAAAGGTCTGGAAGCCGATTTTGGCCGGCGCCGAAATCGTCGTAGGCGAGTTGGAACTGAAGTTCTTTGAGGACGCTTCGCAGGCGATTCATGTCCCGGCAATTGGTGATCGCGCTCTCATGGATTTCCAGGGTGATCTTTAGATTTGGCGCGAGTTCCCGCAGTTGATGCATTGATTCAATGAGGCCAGGACGGGCTAACTCGAGCGGATGCGTGTTGAGGTAGAGTTCTGAGGGTTGTGGCAGTTGCACAGCCTCTCGCACCCCCTCCCATCTCAGCATCTGGCTCAATTCTACTTCCATGTTGAGCTTTGCAGCGGCACCGAACAATGCACCGGAGGACTCAAGTCCGTAGACGCGGCTGCGTGCCAGGACTTCGAAGCCGATGGGTTGCAAGTTGTCCATCCGAACGATGGGCTGGTAGTGGGGTGTCACCAGGCGTTTGTCCATCAAGCGATCGAACTGGACAAGCGCTAGGGCTTGATCGCAGACATCTTCGCACACTGTATTGATCGGGCTCGCCGTATGGGTATCGCGTTTCAAGCGAAAAGCGAAGTCTGCGAACTGAAGCATGTCTCCTTCGTCGACGGGGCTGGCGTCCTTCAGGCGACGGCCGTTCACGTAGGTGCCGTTCGTGCTTTCGCGATCGATCACAAACAGCCTGCTGTCCCTGAGGATCAAGTCGGCATGGTGCCCCGAAACTGTTTTCGACGGTATTTGCAGACTGCACCCTACCTTCCTTCCAATCGAAAATGGAAAAGGATGAACGACAGTCAATTCTTCGGAATGCTGTTCCCCGAGGCGGGCAAGGATCCACACCGTATTCGGTTCTAACCAACCGAAGCGGCGCGGCATCGAGGCCGAGGAACCGGGATTTAGCAGGGGGTTTGGGATACTCATCATCTCACGGGCATGGAAGGCGTCCCCCTCGAATGGAGTCGTGGCGTATATCGGGGGCGTCGATCGCCAAAACCAAATCTTTGGAAGTCTAGGCTACGTTTCGTGCGCAGCCAAAGATTGGGAATTTTCGGCAGGGCAATTTTCCATAATTGAATGGAGATGCCGTAATCCCATCCAGCAATCATGTTCGTTCGCCGATGAAACCCAGGTGACTGCGCTCGCGAACTGTGATCGTGTTGCACGAGTTGAATCGAATGTAGCGATTAAGACCAGAGTAACGAGGACTATGGACTCCATCCTGCGCCCGCATGATACGATGTCGCTGAATATGCCGTCTTTACCGGCTGTACTGAACGAAGATGCATTCTGGCCGTTTGAACCGAAAACGCTGGAAGAGTGCGGCGTGTCAGAGATGGTGGTCGAGTCCATCATGCTCCAGATTTTCCAGAGCGTGGGTACGTTAACGGGACGGGCGTTGAGCGATCGCATGAAGTTGCCGTTTCCGATCGTGGAACAGCAACTATCGCAACTGCGCATGCGGCAGATGGTGGTTCACGCGCGTCCAGCTCCATTGAACGATTTCTATTACAGTGTTACCGACAACGGTCAGAAGCGCGCTCTGCACTACCAAAAGAGCATGTCGTATACCGGTCCGGTCCCGGTTCCGCTGATGGATTATGTACTAAGTGTGGAGGCACAAGCGGGTTGCTTCGATCCAATTACGGAATCGCAACTTCGAGCCGCGCTGGGAAACGTTACTTTCGATGCAAGGCTCCTGGATTCTCTTGGGCCTGCAGTCAACAGCAATTCCGGGATCTTCCTTTACGGCCCGCCGGGCAACGGAAAATCGACGATTGCGCGCTGCTTGGCGGCGAGTCGAGGCCAAGACATTTGGATACCTCATGCCATTATTGATGATGGCATGATCATCAAGTTCTTTGACCAGGCGTATCACATACCGACGGGGGCTCGTTCGAACACCGATGCGATTCTCGCGGCGCAGGAGCATGATCGACGATGGATTCGAGTCCGCCGGCCTTCCGTGATCGTGGGTGGCGAATTGACGATGGACAATTTGGAAATTCGTCATGACCCAAGGAGCAACACATGTGAAGCGCCGCTCCAATTGAAGAGCAATTGCGGATGTTTTCAAATCGATGACTTTGGTCGACAACGTGTCGCCCCGGCAGAACTGCTGAATCGTTGGATTGTCCCTTTGGAAAGCCGCCAGGATTATTTGACGCTACCAACGGGAAAAAAAATCTGCGTGCCGTTCGAACAGATCATTTTGTTTTCGACCAACCTTGAGCCAGATCAACTGGTGGACGAAGCCTTCATGCGCCGAGTCCCTTTCAAGATACAGATTGACGACCCATCGCTGGACGAGTTTCTCGAACTCTTTCGTCGCGTTTGTGAATCCGCGGAGATCCCCTGGCGACAGGAGGTTATAGAACGCTTGATCGAGGTTCATTACGATCGAGCGCAGCGTCCGTTTCGTCGCTGTCATGCGCGCGACCTGATCCATCAGATTCAATGCCTGTGCGCATACCGAGGAGAACGTTGCGAACTGCGAAATGATTACATGGACCAGGCTGTTCGGAACTATTTTGGTTCGGGAATCGAGGTCCAAAGCAATTACCTCGCGGAGGGTCAAGACAGTAAAACCATCGCTACCCCTGCGGCTTCTCCTCTTGCCGAATCGAGAGCCAAGCCATTTCCTGCGGGGCAAAGAGGAGCCATTTCTCTACCCGCTGATGTTGTCTCCCGAAATCATTTCGCGACCTGAGGTGAACGATGGCTCGAATCGTACTCCAATCGGGATACCAACCATTTCCAGGTTATGTCTTGAAGACAAAACTAGGGGCTGGTGGCTATGGTGAAGTTTGGTCCGCGGATGCCCCAGGTGGCTTGACCAAGGCGATCAAGTTTGTGTTCGGTACGGTGGATGATGAGCGAGCCGCTACCGAGCTACGCAGTTTGAATCGAATCAAGAAGTTGAACCACCCTTTCATACTGTCGCTCGAACGTGTGGAAGTCGTGGATTCGCAACTTGTCATCGTTACGGAGTTGGCTCAGGGGTCTCTCTTCGATCGATACTCCGAATTCCGAAAAAGAGGCTTCGTAGGTATCCCCAGAGATCGGTTGCTTCGTTATCTCGCTGACGCAGCGGACGGCTTGGATTACCTTTGCCAAGAACATGATTTGCAACATTTGGACGTGAAGCCTGGGAATCTATTGCTGATTGCAGACCGTGTCAAAGTTGCTGACTTTGGATTGGTAAAAGATCTCCAGTCGATTTCCCAATCGCTCATGAGCGGCATGACCCCCACGTATGCCGCACCGGAAATGTTCGATGGTCGCCCCGGGAGGTATAGCGATCAGTATTCTCTGGCCATCGTTTATCAGGAACTGCTGACGGGGACTTTGCCATTTCGAGGTCGCACAGCAGCTCAGCTTGCAAACGAACATGTCAACAAAACACCGAACCTGGATGCCGTTCCGTTGATGGAACGCTCGGTGATCGCCAAGGCGCTGTCGAAGAAACCTCACATGCGTTTCGGTGACTGCCGCGAATTCATGCGCGCTCTCGAGAGTTGCCGTGCCGATGCAAAACTGTCATCATCGCAAGCCAAGTCTCGGGTCAACTCTAAATCCAGCCAAGGCTCAGGCAATCGCATGCATGCGCGACGTGCCGTCAATGTGAATGGGGCCAATGGCGTCGCGGATGCTCCGAATCGTGACTCCGGATTCGAATTCGAGGCGAGGCCGGTTCAGCTGTGCAATGCGATGCCGCCGCTTGCTAATACCCCAAAGAGTAGTGAAACCAAGCTGCTCGTTGTCGGACTGGGGGGGACTGGAGGCTTGGCAATCCAGAAACTTCGAACACGCTATCAGCAGTGGCGTCCAGAGGCTCTTTCCAAATCCGATGCCCGGTTCTCTTACATCGATACGGACTCTGAGTGGATCGAGAAATTGACGTCGGAAAGCGGCGGCAATCCGATCCCGCATTCGGAATCGATCCCGATTCGATTGAATTCAGCCCAGTACTTTCGCCAGTGTCGGTCGCCCGACTTGCAACGTATCTCTAGGCGTTGGGTTTTTAACATCCCAAGGTCCCAGAAAACCGAAGGGGTGCGTCCGCTTGGTATGCTCGCCTTTCTAGACAACGCACGCCGTTGCTACGATGCTCTGGTTGATGCGATTCAAGAACTGTATGAAGACGAAAAAGGGGAAGCGAGTCTCAAGGTCTACATACTGGCATCGGCCCATGGAGGGACGGGAGGGGCCATTGTATCTGAGATTGGATATCTGCTCCGTCAAATCGCCGCTTCGGTTGATCTGCCGGTGGAGATTCAAACGATGCTGCTCTGCGCGGACGCCCCCAAGAATCTCTCCGCAGGATTGGGAGTTGCGTCGGCGATCGCATGCCTTGGGGAGATTGAACAACAGTTCGAGTGTCGAGGGCTTCATGAGCCTTTGCACTCCATTCCATCCAGTGAGGTTGCTGATCCAGTTCCGTTCGACTTTGTAACGCTCGTCCATGGTGGAATCCTGGGTGAGGAAGCGGATTGGCTTCGAGCGATCGATTGTATGGCAGAGGTTGTTTGGGCTCAGGAACAATCCGATCTTGGTAGGCGGCTTGAGAACGTTCGAAGCATCGATCGCAGTCGATTCGAAAAGAATGGAAATGCTCATGGGAAAGCGTGGCTGGGAACGGCCGCCGTCCATCCGCTTAGCCTGGCAGCGGTTGCCGACAGCGATATCACGGCCACCCGCTGCTGTGTGCACGCCACGCTAGGCTGGGCATCAATCCTTCGAAAGCAAATCCTGGATCTTCAAATCCATCAGGGCGATATGGGGCCATCCCCCCAAGTGACTTCCGACTTGCCTTGGTCGAGTGATTTATTCCGCAGTTTGCAATTCTCCGTACCAGCATGGGTACGTCGTGTCATTACCGCAGTGGCACCGACTGAAAATTCCGTCGTGGATTCTCACCGATCCTCAGGTGGCCATGGGTTCGATAACGAGGAGCTGACGGAGATCGAAGCGATTGCGACTCGCCTCGGAGTCGATCCTGGAACCGCAACACTCCAGGTTCAAAACCTGGTGCGGACATCTCGTAAGCAGATTCTGACGTGGTTGGATCAAAATGTGCTGGGGACCGTTGTAGGATGGAAGCACCTTGGCCAGATCCTTGGCGAGATCGAGCGCCGTTTTCAAGCGAACGTGGCTCGTATCATTGAGATTTCCAAGCAGCTTCACGAAGCTCACGACGCTGCCTTGGAGCACGCCTACGAAGGCCAGGATGCTCCGTCTCAGGATCTGGAACTTACGTTGGATACCCTATCGCTTGAAATGAAATTCCATTCACTTGCCTCGAAGCTGCAAGCGAGAATGGCAAGGGATGTGAATCAAATGTCGCGGCGATGGATTACGCAAGTGCATATACTTTTGGACGAATTGTCCGAAACATCAGCACCAATGCTCCGCCAACTCGGAATGTCTGAGTCCGTTTCTCAAGCCCCAGAGATATCGAGCTTCGGCAAAGATGTT
>JALOQW010000205.1 GCA_025459275.1 Pirellula sp. | reverse complement strand
AATTTCCTTGCGCAAATCCCGTGCCGAACGCTATTGGCTGGAAGCCTATCCCACTTTCATAGATCGTTATCGTGTCTGAAGGTACTGCGTCTGCTGGCTTTAACCAACGATCAAGCATCCAACTGGATCACGGTGATCCCATGATTGGGGAACCGATCAAACTCCGTCAGCAACTTGGCTCCTTGCTGCAAGGTCACGGTGTCGCTCACCAACCGGGACGGATCGATCGCCCCCGATTCGATCATCCGCAACATCCTGGGATAATCCAAGGCCTGCATGCCATGGCTTCCGTAGATCTCGAGTTCCCCTGCAATGACGTTCGACATCGGTATTGGAGGATTCGATTGAGATCCCAACATCAATCCCACTTGGACATGCCGTCCTCGTTTGGCTAGACAGGCGATCGAGTTCCAGCAGGTCTGGTGATGCCCCAACGCATCGATGGAGACATGGGCTCCACGACCAGTGATCTCTCGGATCCGCTGAACGACATCGCATTGGTCTGGATGGATGGTTTCGGTGGCTCCTAAGGAGCTCGCCAGCGATCTACGCTCGGATTGAATATCGATTGCAATCGTCAGTGCACCGATGGCTTTTGCAATCATCAGCGCCGACAGGCCCACACCGCCGCATCCATGGATCGCGATCCATTCTCCCGCTTTCAGTCGAGCCTGATCCACCAAGGCTCGAAAAGATGTCGCGAATCGGCAACCGAGGCTTGCAGCGGAAACGAAGTCGACCGAAGCGGGAAGTGCCACCAAATTCACATCTGCATGTCGGATCTCGACTTGCTCGGCAAACGCTCCCCATTGGGTGAACCCCGGTTGAGTATAGTTATCGCAAATGTGTGTGAATCCTCGCTGGCATTCGGGACAGGTCCCGCATCCACAACAAAACGGAGCTGTCACACGATCTCCAGGCCGCCAGTGCAGCACCTTGGGTCCCACACTTAGGATCGTACCAGCCAACTCATGTCCTGGGACATGTGGCAGTTGTACTTCCGAGTCATGTCCCATCCATGCGTGCCAATCGCTGCGGCAGATGCCGCACGCGTGCACCTGGATCACAGCTCCATCGTCATGTGGTTGCAATTCCGCGACGTCGCGAACCTGAATTGTCGAGCGGAACGTATCAAAGATGGCGGCTTGCATACTGTTAGCCCGCAGTTGGCATGGCCGGATTCCAATCCCCCACCGCATCGATCGATTGAGCGGGAGCCGGGCTTGTTCGGGGGGAGAAAAAGTAATCCAAGTAGAGATAAATAACAGGGGTTGTGAACAACGTTACCGCTTGGCTCACAATCAGACCACCAACGATGGCGATTCCGAGTGGCTGTCTCAATTCCGCGCCATCCCCTCGACCGATCGCAAGCGGGATACCGCCGAGGATAGCCGCGACGGTTGTCATGGTGATCGGGCGGAAGCGGCGTAAACAGGCTTCGTGGATTGCCTCGCGAGGAGTCCAGCCTCGTTCTTTGCGCAAGGCGATCGCGAAATCGACCATCATGATCGCGTTCTTCTTAACGATCCCAATGAGCAATAGGATGCCGATCAAACCGATCACATTCAATTCAATTCGAAACAGGATCAATGCCAAAATCGCGCCGACACCTGCAGATGGAAGGGTCGACAGGATCGTGATGGGATGAATGAAGCTTTCGTAGAGAATTCCCAAGACGATGTAGACAGCCACAATCGCAGAAAGAATCAAAAGGGGTTGGTTGGAAAGCGATGTCTGGAACGCTTGGGCGGTCCCTTGAAAGCTGCCTTGGATACTTGATGGCATTCCGATTTGGTTGCTGACGCGTTCGATGATCGGAACCACATCGCCAAGGGCGTATCCTGGACTGAGATTGAACGAGATCGTTGACGATGGGAAGAGTCCGGAATGCGCTACCGACAGGGAAGTGTTGCGACTTTCCAGCGAATACAGGTCTTGCAACGGCACCTGACCGTTGTTGCGGGTAGGAATGTAGATGTTCTTGAGTGACTCCGGACCCTCCGCGAATTCCCGTTCAAGGGTCATGACGACTCGGCGTTGGGTCAGTGGCAGATAGATCGTTGACACAGGTCGCTGTCCAAACGCGTCGTACAGCGTGTTGTCGATCGTCGCCACATCGATCCCCATGGCGGCGGCCATATCGCGATGGATCTCCAATCGCGACAACTGTCCTTTGTCCTGTTGATCGGTATTCACATCGGTAATCTCGGGGAGATCCTTCATCTCCTCCATTAATTTGAGAGTCCATTGGTTGAGTTCTTTCAGATCCCCTCCGCGAAGGGTGTACTGGAACTGAGCTCCCGAAGGGCGTCCTCCAATGCGGATATCTTGGACCGGCTGCATGAATAAGTTTGCACCGCTGATCCCTGAGGTCTTCTTGCGGATGGAGCCCAAGATATCATCGATCGTGGCCGTGCGTTCACTCAATGGCTTCAAGGTTACGAACATCCTAGCAGCGTTGGATCCTCTATCCCCCCCTGTCGAGCATATCACCCGTTCAATGGATGGATCCCCTCGAACTGCGTCGCTGAACTTTTCAACCAGACCGACCATCGTTTGGAACGAAGTCTTCTGGTCTGCCACGATATTTCCGACCAGGCGCCCTGTATCTTGCTGTGGAAAGAAGCCTTTGGACACGCGGACATACAAGTAGACATTGAACCCAACGATGCACGAGAAGGCGATCATCGTCCAACCTGGGTAATTCAAAACGACGTCCAGCATCTTGCCGTACGCATGCTCCATCCAGTAACGATTCCGATCTGATGCCGTGTGCCCTGTTGGCTTCAAGAGCAGCGCACACAGCATGGGGGTCGTCGTCAACGAAATCACCAAAGAAATGAGAATCGCAATCGACAAGACGACCGCAAATTCCTGGAAAAGCATACCGACCACACCGCGCATCAAAAGAATGGGAATGAAAACGGCGATCAACGACACAGTGATGGAAAAGACCGTAAATCCAATCTCACTAGCGCCTCGAATGGCTGCATCCAGCGGCTTCATGCCTTTCTCAAGGTAACGACTGATATTCTCCGTAACCACGATTGCATCATCCACGACGAATCCGGTCGAGATCGTTAGTGCCATCAGCGATAAATTGTCGAGACTGTACCCAAGCAAGTACATGACACCAAAAGTCCCAATCAGCGACACGGGGACGGCGATCGTAGGAACGATGGTCGTTCGAACGTCTCGAAGAAAGAGGTAGACCACAACCACAACCAGCAGGATCGAAATCAAGAGGGTCTTCTGGACTTCCTCGAGTGATGCGCGGATGGTGGTCGAGCGATCCAATCCGATCCCCAGTTCGATCGAAGCAGGGAGCTGAGCTTCCAGAACAGGCATCATCTCCTTCACTCGATCGACGGTCTCGATGATGTTCGCTCCGGGTTGCCTGAAGATCAGCAGACTGATCGAAGGCTTTCCGTCCGATATCGCGAAGTTGCGAATGTCTTCCACCGAATCGGTCACTGTGGCGACATCTTCCAATCGAACCGGAGCTCCGTTGCGGAACGCGACGAATAGCGGCTTGTATTCGTCGGCTGTAACCAGTTGGTCTGTCGTGTTGAGGGCCCAATGGTAACCATCCGCGTCGAGACTTCCTTTCGGACGATTGGCATTGGCCGTTCCCAGCGCGGCGCGAACATCTTCGAGCCCAAGATTCAACTGATTCAGGACCGTAGGATTAATCTCAATTCGGACCGCAGGGTTCGAGCCACCGGTCGCGAAGACTTGACCGACCCCTGGGATCTGAGACACCTTCTGTTGAACGATATTGACCGCGAGTTCATACATCTGGGGTCGCGAGTAAACCTCGGAGACCATCGTCAAGAGCATGATCGGGGAATCGGCGGGATTGACCTTTCGGTACGAAGGATTGTTTGGGAGGCTGGCAGGTAACTGGCTCCGCGCAGCGTTGATTGCTGCTTGAACTTCTCGCGCGGCCGCGTTGACATCACGATCGAGCTCGAACTGAAGCGTGATGGATGTTGACCCCAGTGAACTGGTGGAGGTCATTTCCGTGACGCCAGCAATGCGACTCAGGCTCCGCTCCAAGGGTGTCGCAACCGCCGAAGCCATCGTTTCCGGACTCGCCCCCGGTAACGAAGCACTTACCGAAATCGTAGGGAACTCGACTTGCGGCAGCGGAGCAACAGGGAGCAGGAAATAGCCAATCGCACCAGAAAGGGTGATTGCGATCGTCAACAGCATCGTTCCGACCGGTCGCTTGATGAACGGAGTAGAGAAACCCACGGAACCGTGCGTGGTCATGACGATGCCTCCACGCTGCGCGGTGACGGTCGTGAGAAGCGATCAAACCATAGGTAAATGACCGGAGTCGTGTACAGGGTCAACGCTTGGCTGAAGATCAAACCACCGATGATGCAAATGCCTAGAGGTTGCCGCAACTCAGAACCAACACCTACGCTGAAGGCCAGGGGAACGGCTCCCAACAGCGCCGCCATGGTAGTCATCAGAATCGGACGCAGCCGCAGGAGACTCGCGTGAAAGATAGCATCCTCGGCAGACAGTCCCTGATTTCGCTGAGCCTCCAGCGCAAAGTCAATCATCATGATCGCATTCTTTTTGACGATGCCGATCAACAAGATGATTCCGATGACCGCGATAATTCCTAAATCGATCCGATAGAACTGCAGAGCGAGCAGGGCTCCCACACCAGCCGATGGCAATGTCGACAGAATCGTTAGCGGATGAATGTAGCTTTCGTAGAGCACCCCCAACACGATGTACACTGTCACAAGTGCCGCAAGGATCAAGAGTGGTGTCGTCGATAACGATCGCTGGTATGCCTCGGCAGCCCCTTGAAATGCGCCGATCATGCTGCGGGGGATCTCCAAATCGACAAGCGTCTTCTCCACAGCTTCCACAGCCTGGCCCAGAGAGACTCCCGGAGTGACGTTGAATGAAATCGTGACGACAGGAAACTGCCCTTGATGATTGATGGCGAGTGGAGCATTGCGGTAGTCCACGTTCGTCAACGCATCCAAGGGAGCCGGCCTGCCTGTCGTAGTTCTGACGTACATGGAACCGATATCCGCAAGGGAGTTCCGAAACTCGGGCAGTACTTCCAAAACAACTCGGTATTGGTTCAATTGGGTGAAGATCGTTGAAACCTGTCGCTGCCCGAAGGCGTTGTACAACGCATCGTCGATTATTAAGGGAGTGACCCCCAAACGCGAAGCAGTGTCTCGATCGATGACGAGCAAGGCTTCCTTGCCGGCATTGGCTTGATCGCTCGCAACATCTCTCAGTTCTGGTAGTTCACGCAGTCTGTCGACCAGACGTGGAATCCAGACCTCCAGCTCCCCAGGGTTCGCACTTTCAAGCGAGTACTGATATTGGGTTCTCGAAACGCGTGTGTCTACAGAGAGATCTTGAACCGGTTGCAGGAACAGATCGATTCCTTCAATCGACGAAGCCTTCTCAGACAGGCGAACCATGACGTCTTGGATCGTCTCATGGCGATCATGATGCGGCTTGAGATTGATTTGGATCCTTCCCGCATTGAGGGTCAAGTTGATCCCATCGATTCCGATAAAGCTCGCGATGCTCTCTACCGCCGGGTCCTCGCAAAGGATCGCATTAAGCTGAGACTGCCTCGCTCGCATGCTTTCGAAAGAGGAGTCCTGGGGAGTCTCCGTGATCCCCAAGATCACGCCGGAATCTTGCAGAGGGAAGAAACCCTTCGGTATACGAATGTATAACACCACTGTTGCAGCGAGCGTTGCCAGGAAGACCAGCATCGTGAACCGCTGATGCCGAAGAGTCCAACGAAGTGTCACATCATAGAATCGAAGAAGCCACTGAAACAACCAGCCTTGAGAACCGTCATGATGGCTTGTGGCTGCGTGAGCTGCTTTGCGTTTGAGCAAGAAAGCGCACATCATTGGCGTCAATGTCAGTGAAACGATGGCGGATACAAAAATGGTCACACTCAGCGTCACAGCAAATTCTCGGAACAACCGGCCGACGACGTCACCCATGAACAGCAGCGGAATGAGCACGGCGACCAGCGAGACACTTAAGGAGATAATCGTGAATCCAATCTCCGAAGCACCCTTGAGGGATGCAGCAAGCGGCTCCATCCCTTCCTCGATGTAACGCATGATGTTCTCGATCATGACGATGGCATCGTCGACGACGAAACCGGTTGAGATCGTCAGTGCCATCAGCGTCAAGTTGTTGAGCGTGTAGCCGAGCAGGTACATGATTCCAAAGGTTCCGATGATCGACAAGGGAACGGCCGCACTCGGAATGATCGTGGCTCGCGGGCTGTGCAAGAACAAAAAGATAACCAAGACAACCAAGCCAATAGTCAGCAGCAACTCATGCTGAACGCTTTCCACGGAGGCTCGGATGGTCGTCGTTCGGTCGGTCAAGACGTCGACTTGAATTGCTGCCGGCAATGATTCCTTCAGCTGTGGTAGCATCTCCTTAATACGATCCACGACGTCAATAATGTTTGCACCCGGTTGACGTTGGATATTCAGAAGAACCGCAGGAGTCGTATCCCGCCATGCTGCCTGCCTGATGTTCTCGACGTCATCGATCACGTTCGCGACGTCGGATAATTTGATTGGGGCACCGTTGCGATACGTTACGATCAAATCGCGAAACTGTTCAGCGGTAAAAAGCTGATCGTTGGCACCAATGATGACGGATTGCTTGGGGCCATCGAAACTACCCTTGGCCTGATTGACGTTGGCCGCATTTAATGCAACTCGCAAGTCATCGAGCGTTAAACCGACGGCAGACAGGCTGGTCGGATTGGCCTGAACGCGGATCGCAGGTTTCTGTCCACCTGACACGCTCACCTGTCCCACCCCTTTCACCTGCGACAACTTCTGCGCCAGTCGCGTGTCAGCGAGGTCTTGGATGCGAGCCAGAGGAATGGTCTCGGAGGAAAGGGACAATGTCAAAACGGGAGCATCTGCAGGATTGACTTTCGAATAGATCGGGGGATTCGGCAAATCGCGCGGTAGGAAATTGCTGGCGACGTTGATGGCAGCTTGCACCTGCTGCACCGCAACGTCGATGTTCAACTCGAGCACGAATCGAAGTGTGATGACCGAACAGCCTTGGGTGCTCGAACTGGTCATCTGCTGCAAGCCAGGGATCTGTCCAAATTGCTTCTCGAGCGGTGCTGTTACCGAAGACGTCATGACTTCGGGACCGGCTCCGGGATAGAACGTCACGACCTGAATGGTTGGATAATCCACTTGAGGCAACGCAGCGACAGGAAGTTGACGGTACGCCACCCAACCACTGAGCAAGATGGCCACCATCGAAAGGACTGTAGCCACGGGTCGCAGAATAAAGAGACGGGAAACATTCATCGCTTCATGCCTTAGGGTTTCGTCTCTACTGGCGTACTGACCTCAGCCCCAGGTTCGAGTTTGTCGGTCCCTTCGGTGACCACGATCTGTCCCTCTTCCAATCCCGATTCAATTACCGATTCACCACTTTCACTAAAGGCCAAGGTCACCGTCGCGACGTCCACTTTCGAATCCTCTCGAACGACGTAGACATAGAGTGAATCCGTCGTGCGTTGAACCGCAGAAGAAGGGACGACGATGGCGTCCTCCCATGTGCGAACTAACAAGCGGAT
>JALOQW010000204.1 GCA_025459275.1 Pirellula sp. | reverse complement strand
GGATGGTGGCAGTGGCATTGAGTTTTCCATGCCCTTGGGTTCGTACCTGAAGCTCGCAGGCATCGATGCGAATCTTGAATTGGTCAAGCAGTATCGACTGTTGAAGGCTCCCGCATCGGATGCGGATCGCAAGACACCCAACGATTGGCAATTCCATTTGGAGTTGACCACTATTGTGCGCAACCTCGATGACAAGCCGCACGAAGTTGCCCTAAGGCAGGAGGGTTTAAACGGCATTTCGCTTGAAGGTTGGTGGTATCCCACGAAGCTATCGCCCCACTTCTTTTCCAGTCCAGGCGCACGAGACGTGATCTTTGGCGATCATGCATCAAACTATTCGATTGTCATGACGCGCGAGCTTGTAGATTACGCGAAGCGTTACCCCACGGACCCTGATCAACTCTTGGTGGGACCTCAGGACTCGAATGCCAAGCGGGATTTGAAGTATGTGGGACTCGACACGCAAGTTTTTGTCGCGGCCATGCAGCCTTCTGAAACGGAGCCGGATTCGATGCGAGGACTGCAGAAGGTCAAGGCAACCGTGCTAAACGACAAATTCCAGCAGCCCGAGCATTTCGATAAATCCCGCATGCAGGCCTACAATACAGGCTTTTGGTTTCTTACTTCCGCCAAACCGCTCGAGCCAAAAGGGGAATGGGTCCAGTCCTATCGGATCTTCTCGGGACCGAAGGATCGAGACCTTCTCGGTGCCTACCAGCTCGAGAATGCCATCGAGTATGGTTGGCATATCTTCGGGTTCTTTGCCGTTCGGCTCGGTTGGATCTTGCACTTCTTCTACTATGTGATCGGCAATTATGCGATCGCGATCATGATGCTGACGGTGCTCGTCCGCTCGTTGATGTTTCCCGTCAGTCGCAAGATGGCCATCAATGCGCAAAAGATGCAAGCCGTCCAACCCGAGTTGGCAAAGCTTCGCGAAGTTCTTAAAGACGAGCCGACCAAAATGATGGCCGCCCAGCAGATGCTGATGAAGAAGGCGGGCATTAATCAGCTGGCCGGGTGTTTGCCCGCAATGATTCAGCTGCCGATCATCATCGGATTGTATCGATGCGTCTCCGTCGACGTGGCTCTGCGCCAACAGCCCTTGGTTCCTGGATGGGAGTGGTGTTCCAACCTGGCGGGCCCCGACATGCTCCTGGATTGGCATAGCTGGATGCCGGACTTCATCGCAGGTCGAGGTTCAGGATGGTTCGGTCCCTACTTGAACATCTTGCCGATCATCACCATCACCTTGTTCATCATCCAGCAAAAGGTGTTGATGCCCAAAGCGACTGACGAACAGACACGCATGGCTCAACAGATCATGATGTTCATGACCGTGATGATGGGGGTGCTGTTCTTCAAGGTGCCTGCCGGCTTGTGCATCTATTTCATCACGTCATCGACCTGGTCACTGGTGGAGCGATTCTTGATCAAGAAGTACACGCCTCAAGCCGAGATCAAGACATTGCCTGAAAACATTGTCAACGAAATCGTCAATGCCGTATCCAAGACTCCTTCCGGTCAACGCCCTTCGTTGCCTTCAGCTCCATCGGACAAACCCAAAGTCAAAGCACCCAAGCCCCCCGAAACTCTGGCAGAATTGTTCGAGCCATTCTTCCGCAAGAAGACCGCGGACGCTTCCTCCCAACCTGCCGATTCCAACGGCGGTTCAACACCGACCAAAAATGGTAAGCCCCGACCGAAACGGCCTAACCGTCCCAACAACCCTAAACGTTGACAGGAATTCGGAAGTCATGTTACGTCGCACCCTCCTCGGCACGGTTCTCTTTTCGTTCGCGATCAGTCTGGTGGGATGCGATCCCGCAGAACCAGCCCCTTCCAAGACATCGCCAGCCAAAGAAAGCACCTCGGAGAACAAGAGCCCCAAGGAGAGCCCTCAACGGAGAATTGGCTTGTCGATCCTGACCAGTTCCAATCCGTTCTTTGTCGAAGTCGCTGAGTCAATGAAGGAGGCCGCTTCACAGGCCGGCTATGAAGTCATCACGGTCAGTGGCGACAACGATCCCAACAAACAACAAAATCAAGTCAAGGATTTTATCACCCAGAAAGTCGCGGCTATCGTTCTGACCCCGTGTGACAGCCGCGCTGTCGGAACCGCGATCCAGGAAGCCAACGAGGCCGGGATCCCCGTCTTCACTGCGGATATCGCCTCCATCGCACCCAATGCCAAAGTGGTGACACACGTCGCCACCGACAATTACAGCGGTGGTCGCCAGGCAGCGATCGCGATGATTGAAGCCTTAGGAGGCAAAGGGAAAGTTGCCATCGTCGACTTCCCGCAAGTAGAAAGTGTGATGCTCCGCACCAAGGGCTTTCGCGAAGAACTAGACGAACAGAGAAAATCGATCGGTATCGATATCGAAATCGTAGCCACACTC
Organism: Pirellula sp.; assembly: GCA_025459275.1. Lineage (GTDB taxonomy): Bacteria > Planctomycetota > Planctomycetia > Pirellulales > Pirellulaceae > JBKCUI01. The sequence goes on along the minus strand of JALOQW010000204.1, from coordinate 8,018 downwards.
CCAGGGGATGGTGCCAAAGACAAAAGCTATAAGGCGACCCAGGATCTGCTTCAGGCCCACCCCGATCTCAACGGAATCTTCGCCATCAACGATCCGTCGGCCCTCGGCTGTTACGCGGCCGTCGAGAACGCCAATATGACGGACCAAATCAAAATCGTCGGATTCGACGGCCAGATCGACGGAAAACGCGCCATTCGAGACGGGAAAATCTATGCGGATCCGATCCAGTTTCCCAAGCGCATCGGCACCGAAACCGTAGCCGCCATCCTGAAATACCTGGACGGCGAAGACGTTCCGGAATCGATTCTGATCCCGACGGAACTCTATCGCCAATCCGATGGCAAGGCCGATCCGTCCCTCTGATCCGTCAGGACCTTGTCATTCCGTAAGAATTGAACGATAACAAGGCTCCTCTTCCTGTTGAATTTACGAGCATTGACGGATCCTGTACCCTGGCAGCGGAATGAACTCGACGATCCAAACCACCCTGCAGCGGCTGCAAAACAACATCGAATCAGTAGTGCTCGGAAAGAATGAGGTCATTCGCAAGACCCTCATCGCTCTGCTCGCTGCCGAACATATCCTTCTCGAGGATGTGCCCGGCGTTGGAAAAACCCTGGTGGCCAAAGCCTTGGCCAAGAGTATCGATGGCCGATTTACCCGTGTCCAATTCACACCGGATTTGCTCCCCAGCGATATCGTGGGGAGCAGCATCTACCACAACGGAGACTTCAAGTTCAGTCCCGGACCGATCTTCGCCAATGTCGTCCTTGGAGATGAAATCAACCGCGCTCCACCGCGAACCCAGAGCGCTCTCTTGGAAGCGATGAGTGAACGCCAGGCCAGTATCGATGGTACGACCTACCCCATGCCAGACCCCTTTCTCGTCATAGCGACCCAAAACCCATTTGAGTTCGAAGGAACCTATGTCTTGCCGGAAAGCCAGCTCGATCGTTTCATCATGCGGATCGATGTCGGCTACCCGGAACGCGAAGCCGAACGCAACGTCTTGCGATCGCACCGCGCGGGAGAACCAGTAGAACATCTCGCCCCCGTCGTTTCGCTCTCCGAAATCAAAGAAGCCCAGGGCCAAGTCCGCGAAGTCCGCTTTGACGATTCCCTGCTCGACTATCTCCAAGACATCGTCGATCGAACCCGCCGTAGCAACGACCTTCAGGTTGGTGTTAGTACCCGCGGTGCTCTAGCCTTCTATCGCGCCGCACAAGCCAGCGCCATTCTCGGCGGACGGAATTACGTTGTCCCGGACGACATCAAAGACCTTGCCACTTGCGTGCTCGCACACCGTGTCCTGCCGAGAGGGTTCGCAGCGGGCAGTGACCGAGCTGCGGCGGAAGCCATCATTCTGCGCTGTCTCGAATCTGTCGCCGTTCCGGTTTAACATCTATGTCCAACGGTACCACGTCCTCGGCCGCGTCTCGGTGGCAGTCCACAAAAGAGTGGCTCGGACGCCCGATGCGTTGGATCGGCCAAGTCCTGCGAGCGACCAACCCTGTCAGTACGCGATTGACCCGCGAGGGACTCCAGTTCCTCTTCATGATTGCATTCATCTTGTTTGGCGCTGTCCTTCGAGATGTCAACCTGTTGATCTTTCTCGCCGGATCATTGTTGGCGATGGTCCTGATTCAGTGGCGAGTCTGTGCACGAACCCTCTTGGATGTCACCGTCGATCGTCGACTGCCGCGATCCATTCACGCGCGACGCCCATTTGAGATCGAACTGATACTAAGGAATCCCAAATATTGGTTGGGAGCGTGGTGGGTTCTTGTACAAGATCGAATGGTATTCTCGCCTGTCCAGTCCACGATCAATCGCGCTTCGCAAACCATCAGCTTGCTCTTTCTGTCGGTACCTCCCAAGTCGTCGCGCAGCCAGAAATACCGCTGCGTCGCAGACCGACGTGGTCGTTACCAACTGATGGGCATCGAACTGACCACGCGCTTTCCTTTAGGACTGATGCGGGGCATTCTCAATCAGAAAGGTGCCGTCTACTTCACGGTTCAACCCGCACTCGGACGATTGCTACCCGCTTGGAAAGAACTGTTCCTGGTTCGGCATACCGGGACGAAGCAACGGCGAGTCCGTTCGCTATCGGATGAAGGAGAGTTCTTCGGTCTACGTGCGTACCGAACCGGGGACAGTCCGCGGTGGATCCACTGGAGAAGTTCTGCGCGACGGGATGAACTGGTGGTCAAACAGTTCCAGCAACCAGAGAGCCGCGAACTGGTGATTGCATTGGACTTGGTGATCCCTGCCGATACTTCCGAAGAAGCGCGACGAGCCTATATCAAAGTCGAAGATACCGCAGTCGAATTTGTAGCAACGCTCGTGCATCAAATGACTCACGGCAACGTTGGTTCGATCACCGTTGCCATCGCTGACTCCAATCCAACGCTTGCGTCGCGTGTTTCCGCACGATCGCACGGCCATGCTCTCCTCGACCGACTCGCGAACGCTCGTGGTTCGACCAAACCACACCTGTCTGGTGCATTACAACTGCTGGAACGCGAGCAACGACACGTGCAGCACATGATCGTCATCAGCACGCGAAGCATGCCTGCTCGATGGTCCGATCCCGAAGGACCCAACGTCACTCCCTTCTGGCAGTCGATCCAGTGGATTGACGCGCAAGCAGGCGAGACTAACAAGTACTTTGTACCCTCAGAGTAGGAGAATCCTCGAGGCAGGATTATGTTCGCCTTAGCCTTCAGGACAATCGTTCACTTTTACCGCTGGCTGCTTCCTGTTGCGGCCGGAATCGCGGTCTGCTCCGCCGTCATTGTCGGAGCCCTCCTCGTCGGGGATTCGATGCGAGGATCGTTGCGACATATCGCGCTCGACCGAATTGGTCAGATCGACCGCATCATCATTGCACCGCGCTGGTTCTCAAGCCGAGCACTCGGCGACCGCCAAGACCTTCAAGGCCTGATGCTCATCGATACGGTCGTCGCCGAATCGCTGCGAGAGCAGAATGGCATACTCGACACGCAACGCGCTACTGAAATGACCCTCTTGGGAATCGACGATTCGTTCTGGAGACTCGGCGATATCGAACCCAAACAGCGGCCCCATGGTGAGCAGGTCATCCTTAACCAGTCTCTCGCGGACAAGCTTTCAGTCCAGGTCGGAGATCGCGTCACCCTCAAGGTCTCTCGTCAAGCCGTCGTGCCCGCCGACAGCGCCCTCGGAAAACGCGAAAGCGAAACCGTGGCCCTCTCACGATGGGAAATTGTTGACATCCTTCCCGATAACAGCCTGGCTCGCTTCTCTCTTCGAGGTGACCAACGCCCTGTTCTGAACGCCTTCGCTTCCAAACAAGCTCTCCAGAACATTCTAGAGATCGATGGAAAAGTGAATGCCGTGGTGCGGGGTGTCGGTTCGGAACAAGTCGATGCGCCGGTGTCTGCCGACCTCGATTTGAAGCTCGAAGATATGGGCCTGACCTGGGAACGAGTGACTCGCATTTTCCCGGACCCTGCAATCGATGACGCTCCAAGCTCCAGCGCCCCCGTGACGATTCTGGACTACGATCAACTGATGTGCGATCAGATGCTACTCAATGATCGATTGGTGGAGAGCCTTCTTGAGGAGACGAGTGAGTATCGTCCTCAACGCATCATGACTTACCTCGCGAACAGCGCGGAGGTAACTGAACGAACCGTCTCCACCGAATCCTCTGCAGGACGCGCTGTCCCTTATTCGACGATCAGCGGTGTACCCTGGGAAGTCATTGAACGCATGCTGGTCGCAGCCGGGCAGACTGTACCGCCGCCAAAAGACGAAAACTGGGTGGTGCTCAATCAGTGGATTGCCGAACAGATGCAGGCGCAAGTTGGGGATCGAGTCCGAATCGATTATTTCTTGGCCGAGACCGTGGAGGGGAAAGAAGTCGAGAAAGCCTTTGATGTGCACGTCGCAGCCATCGCTCCCCTCACGCAGCCCAAGACTCCCTATCGACGCAGTACCCCAGCCCGTTTCGATCACCCACCAACGCCGTTCAACGACCCGAAGTGGACTCCGGAAGTTCCAGGGATCACCGACCAGGAATCGATCTCTAGTTGGGAAACACCCTTTCCTTTGGATCGCAAGATCGAGAACATCGATGATGTGTATTGGAACGAGTATCGACTGACCCCCAAGCTCTTTATCTCCGATTCCCTCGCTCGTTCGTTGTTCGGTTCTCGATTCGGCGACCAAACGTCGATTCGCTACGACGGACTCTCCGATTCCGGGCGAACAGAGATCGAAGGCAAGATCCTTTCCAACGCCCGTGAACACCTGGTGGATATGGGATGGCGCGATATTCCCCTTCGACAACAGCAACTGAGAGCCGCATCCGGAACGACCCCGTTCGATGCTCTGTTCCTGTCCCTTAGTTTTTTCGTGATCGCGGCTGCGTTGCTGCTGGTGGCGATTCTGTTTCGTTTAAGTATTGAGAAGCGAGCAGACCATTGGGGACTGCTGATGGCTTCCGGCTGGACACGATCGAAAGTGAGACGATTGCTTCTGGTCGAGTCCGCTTTGATTGCAGGGCTTGGGGCGACGCTTGGAGTCCTGCTCGGCTTGGCCTATGCGTATGCGATGCTCGCAGGACTACGCTCGTGGTGGGTCGGCGCGATCTCCGTATCGTTTTTGAATTTCTACGTCCGACCTCAAAGCTTGATCCTGGGCTGGGTCTGCGGGTTCGTGATCTCGCTTCTTGCCACCTGGTTTGTGACCCGCCAAATTCGCAGCCAGAACACGACACGCTTGCTTAAAGGGAACATAGAAGAACCCCTGAAACCGGGACGTGCAGGGCGATGGTCTCAATGGATCGCAATCGGATGCGCTGCACTGGGTGCCTTGGTAATGATTGGAGGTCAGTTCGCGCAAGGTCAAGCTCAAGCCGGCGCCTTTGTTGGAAGTGGAATGCTCTGGATGATGGCAGGCATATTCTGGATGTACAAGAGCTTGCGAAGCATCGGTAAGGCAGCATCGATTGGAGCCGCGAAGCGACCGTTTGGTATCAACATGCTGAGTCGATCCAACGCACAGCGATCCCCGATGCGGAGTATTCTGACGATCGCACTGATGGCCATGGCCTCGTTCCTGATTCTGTCGATGAGTTTGTTCCAAGCCCAACCCGACCGACGGGGAACCGGTCAAGCCGATGCGCTTCGAGATGCGCAGATCGTCAGTTTGCGCATGCGAGGCGGGGACGATGCCAGTTGCAATAACCTATATCAAGCCAACGAACCTCAAGTGATTGGGGTCCCTACAACGATCGAAACGATCGATCAAAGCGTCAAGGGCGAATCGGAGTTTGCATGGTTCGCGACCGATACAGGGGCAACTTCCCCTTGGTCGCCGCTGCATGAGATGGCCGATGGCAGCCAGGAGTCCCCCATTCCAGTCATCATCGACCAGAATACCGCCTTGTGGGCATTGCATTTGGGAGGATACGTCGGCGAACGATTTGCATACACCTTTGGAACGCAGCGGGTCCACTTCATCACTGTCGGGGTTTCGCAAAACACCATTTTGCAAGGAAGCCTTTGGATCGGTGAACAAAATTTTCAGCGGGTCTTTCCGGAGATCACCGGCTATCGCCAGTTCTTGATCAAGGTCGCCCAAGGCGAAGCCAATCGGGAACGAATCGAGAATATGCGTATTGCTTTGGAAAAAGGTTGGGCTGATGAAGGGCTCAGCTGCGCATCGACATCGCAGATTTTGTCTCGTTTGCTCGCAGTCCAAAATACCTATCTGAGCGCATTTCAAGTTCTGGGCGCTTTGGGTTTACTGTTGGGTACCTTGGGGCTCGGAGCAACGCAGCTTCGCGGCGCGATGGAACGGCGATCGGAACTGGCAGCCATGCGCGCCATGGGTTTTTCGAAACCGAGGTTGGTGTGGACCTTAGCCCTGGAAAACGGATGGCAATTGATGCGCGGTATCGGAGTGGGATTAGGGGCTGCACTTCTATCGGCGGCTCCGGTTTTGTGGAGAGGACAATCGACGGCCGCCTTGGCGTCACCCTTGATCATGTTGTTCTGGGTGATCATCCTGGGTTTGCTGTTTTGCCTTGCAGCTGCGGTTTTGGCCGTCCGCCAACCGCTTCTCGCGTCACTTAGATCGGATCGGTGAATTGATGGTTGGATGGGGAATTATTGGTTGTGGCATGATCGCCAAGTTTCATGCCAAAGCGATCTCCGAAATTCGGGGGGCGAACCTGGTCGCATGCTATGCGCGAGATGTGTCGAAGGCCTCTTCGTTTGCAAGAGAATTCGGTGGTACTCCGTATGACGAACTGGATGCGATGTTGCAACACCCAAACCTTGATATCGTCACGATATGCACACCCAGCGGTGCCCATCTGGAACCAGGCATGGCGGCGGCCAGAGCCGGCAAACATGTGCTCGTCGAAAAGCCCTTGGAGATCACGACTCGACGATGCGACCGATTGATCAAGGAATGCGAGAGGAATGAAGTTTATCTCGGTACGATCTTTCCATCTCGATTTCATAAATCAGCTATCCTCCTAAAAGATGCCGTCGACAAAGGGCGATTCGGAAAAATCGCAGTGGCCGATGCCATCGTCAAGTGGTATCGAACCCAGGAGTACTACGACAGTGGCAAGTGGCGAGGCACGAGATTGCTGGATGGCGGCGGTGCTTTGATGAATCAAGCCATTCATAGCGTCGATCTTCTCTTGTGGATCATGGGACCTGCCGTTGCAGTGACGTCCATGACTGCGCGTCGAGCACACGAACGCATCGAAGTGGAGGACACTGCCGTCGCGTGTATCGAGTTCCTTTCCGGAGCCCTCGGAACGATCGTTGCCACGACCGCTGCATACCCAGGCAGTCTGAAACGCATCGAGATCGCTGGTTCCGATGGGACAGCCATCCTCGAGGAAGAAGCTTTGACTCGATGGGACTTCCGCAAATCAAATCGCCAGGATGCCAAGATTCTGTCGGAGATGCAAAGCAATACAACCGGCGGTGGGGCTTCGGACCCGGCCGCGATCGGTCATGCGGCTCACCGCGAACTGTTTAAGGATTTTTCGAAGGCCATTGCTTCGGGAACTCCCTCTCAGATTGATGGAACCGAAGGGAGACACAGTGTCGCAGTCATCAATGCCATCTACCGTTCCGCCATCACCGGACGACGTACGACTCTCTGAAGAACAATCATTCATGCGCGCAATCCAAATCTCGGAACCGAAACAGCTTCGCCTCATCGACATACCGGAACCTCCATCGCCCGGTCCTGGCATGGCATTGGTCCGTACCCATCGCATGGGAGTTTGCGGGACCGATATCAGTTGTTATCTCGGCAAGTTCCCTTTCTTCGATTTTCCGCGCATCCCCGGTCATGAACTGGGTGTCGAGGTCCTCGCACTAGGATCAGACGTCGAGCATCTCTCGATCGGCGATCGCTGCAGTGTCGAACCCTACATGAATTGCGGGACGTGTTACGCTTGCCGTAAAGGGGCGAGTAACTGTTGCGTTCAATTGAAAGTCATCGGCGTCATGACAGACGGCGGATTGTGTGATCGATTTCTGATTCGAGCGGATAAACTACATCCATCGAAGAAGCTCTCGATGGATCAACTTGCGCTGGTGGAGACACTCGCGATTGGATGTCATGCGTGTCAACGCAGCGGTGCCAATGCCAAGGATCGCGTCCTCTTGATCGGTGCGGGCCCTATCGGTATCGCGACCCTGGAGTTCGTGCGATTGACTGGAGCCGAAATCACGGTCATGGACATGAACCCAGATCGGCTCGAATTTGTGCAACGTACTTATGGAATCCAGAACCTGATCCAGGTTAGCCCCGAGGACTCTGGGCTAGAGGCTGCCAAACGAATCACCCAGCAAGACCTATATAGTGTGGTGTTCGATGCGACCGGCAATCGTCACTCGATGTCAAGTGCGTTCCAGTTTGTGGCTCCTACCGGGACGTTGGTCTATGTCGGTATTACTCAGGACGAGATCTCGTTCAAGCATCCCGTTCTGCATCGA
>JALOQW010000203.1 GCA_025459275.1 Pirellula sp. | reverse complement strand
GCGGCGCGCACCGATTCCTGTGCGGCCTTCTTCAGGTGGTCGCGAACCTCAGACTCAATGACCTCAGGTAGCAACAGCGTTACATGATCGTAAGTAGATAGGATTTCTAGTACGCCCGCACCGAACGCGTACGAGAGTCGCTCGAATTCAGAGGTGTCGATGAAGAGGGCACGAGATTCTAGAATGCCCGATTGAACTTCTGAAACAGATTGGCTTGAGTCTTCGTCATTCACGACAACGTTCTTGCTTGTTTGGGAAATAACACCTGCTGGCGATTAAATGCTCAATCCAAGCTCGCAAGAACCCGATCCAGTTTTCGATCCGAGAGTTCCGCGAGGCGTCGGAAAGCATCGGGGCGGGCGATAACGCGGCGACGGATGGGTTCGGGGACCTTCTCTGCAAGCAGGAGCAACTCCTCCTCATCTCCGCCAAGCTCGATGGCCAGTAGATGGAGCAGCTTTTCCGATGGGCTGTGCCCATCTTCGAGTTTGTGGTTCTCGATCTTCGAAAGGTACGTGAAGCCGACGTCCACGCGGGAAGCCAGTTCACGCAGCGAAAGCCGCTTTGCTTTTCGAAGCTCTCGCAGTTTCTGTCCAAGCGTCATTTTGTTCGCCACTTGTTCGCAGTGCCCAAAAGCGGTAAATTGTTGCACTCTCTAGTCAACATACCCGAGATCGTTCTCACTGGCTAGTAGCTGGCAGGGCAAGATTTTGATTTGAAAACCAACAGGGAACATGGATGCCAACACTCAACTGGATCGGCAAAGAAGCTGTCGTTGATCATCATCGGCATATCCCTACGCGGTTGCTGGAATGCGACCCAAAGCTTTCGTTCGGAGACCCAGATGCCGAGAATCTGCTCGTTGAAGGGGACAACCTCGAAGCGTTGAAGGCTCTGTTGCCTCGATACAGAGGACAGGTGAAGTGTATTTATATCGACCCTCCGTACAACACTGGTAACGAGAATTGGATTTACAACGACAACGTTAACGATCCGCGAATCAAGAAGTGGCTCGGTCAGGTTGTCGGTAAGGAAGCGGAAGACTTGTGCCGCCATGACAAGTGGCTGTGCATGATGTATCCGAGGCTCGCGCTGTTGCGAGACTTTTTGCGCGAAGACGGAATGCTCATCATTAGTATCGATGATAACGAAGGTTGTAATTTGCGTCTCTTGCTAGACGAAATATTTGGATCAAATAACTTCATGGCGATGCTTGTTTGGAAAGCTAGGCAGCATTTAGACAGCCGAGCGACAAACGGTATCTCCACAGATCACGAGTACATTTTCGTTTATTCTCGAAACCCGGGTGCGGTTCGTTTTAAGGGCAAGAAGCGCGACGAGTCTAAGTACAGTAATCCGGACAACGATCCTCGCGGGCTCTGGATGAGTCGCAGCATTCTTGGGCTCGCAAATGCCGAAGATCGTCCAAATCTGCATTACGATTTGGTCGATCCGTCCACCGGCTACAACTACCCTTGTCCTGCCAACACGGGATGGCGGTATAGCAGAGACACGATGGCACAAAAAATAGCCGAGCAAAGGATTATCTTTCCCAGTCGTCGTAATGGTAGGCCACGCGAGAAAGTCTTTTTGGAGCAACTGCAAACACAGCGCACAGGATTTCCATCTATAATTGATGGCGTCTTCACAGCGGACGGATCGAAGGCAATAAGAGCGATTTTTGGAGATCAAGTATTTGCATTTCCGAAAGCCCCGCAGCTGGTTGAACTTCTGATCAAGCAAGCTACCGACGAAGACTCGATCGTTTTGGATTCTTTTGCGGGAAGTGGCACAACCGGTCATGCAGTTGTCGCCGCAAATCACTCGGACGGTGGGACGCGAAAATGTGTATTAATTGAAGTTCTGCCGGAAGTGGCCAGAGATGTTACGAGAACTCGGTTGCAAAGTGTTTGTGAAGGGTACAGTGATACGGCGAGCGAAGTCGCAATTGAGGGCCTGGGTTCGGGGTTCCGATACTGCAAACTCGGTCGCACGCTGCTTGATGAGTTCGGTGACATCAATGGCGAAGTTCCCTTCACCGACTTAGCTCGCTATGTGTACTTGTTGGAAACAGGCGTACCGGTACCGAAACGCCCGAAGAAAGATTGTCCGTTGCTGGGCGTCCATCAGGGGCGTGCGATTTACTTGCTCTACAACGGCGTGCTAGGTGATCGTCGCCCCGCTGGAGGCAACGTGTTGACCAACAGTGTGTTGGCTGGGTTGCCTCCGCATCCAGAAGGAAAAGGAAGCCGGGTCATCTTCGGTGAAGCGACGCGACTCAGCGAATCAACTCTAGCTCGAGAGAACATCGTCTTTCGGCAAATCCCCTATTCATTGCGCGAAAGCTAGGAGAACTGCCGATGTGGCGATTGGCCCTTAGACAGTACCAGACGGAATCTCTCTCGATTCTTCGTAACTATGCCGCTGCCGTGCGCGAGAAATCGCTGCTTGGCGTTCATCGCCCGGAGCATGACGCGTTTGCTGAGTTCACCGAGCGAGACTATCTATCGACGCCCGGTTTCGGCGGTGTGCCTTACGTTTGTTTGCGAATCCCGACTGGTGGTGGCAAGACGCTGCTGGGAGCTCATGCTGTCGGTGTCGTCGGCCGAAGCTTACTTGCAACAGATCGACCGGCCGTTCTTTGGATCACTCCGAGCACAACGATTCGTGACCAAACGCTTCGAGGTCTGAAGAATCCCAACCATCCTTATCGCGCGGCCATTGAGGAAGAATTGGGAGCTGCGATTGAAGTCATGACGCTTGAAGAGGCGCTGACCCGTCCGCAGTTTGTCCGTCCTGGTGGTCCTGCCGTCGTAATTGTGACGACGATTCAGTCCTACAGGATACGCGACGACCGCAGTGGCGAAGAGCTCGACGCAACTCGTAGGATCTATCGTGACAATGGCTATATGAAAGAGCCGCTGGATAATTTGCCAGCGGCTGTGGTTCAAGATCTACAGAGGGATGAGTCTGGTCTGATTCAACTGTCACTGGCGAATGCGCTTAGAGTTCGACAGCCTATTGTTGTGATGGATGAAGCACATAACGCGCGAACGCCGGTCTCCTTTGAATCGTTAATGCGGTTTGGGCCGTCGTTTGTACTTGAGCTAACGGCCACCCCAGAACAAACACACGATCCATCACATCGCACTAATCCAAAGTATGCGAGCAATGTTCTTCACAGCGTCAGCGCCCTGGCACTCAAGAATGAGGGCATGATCAAGCTACCTGTTGAGCTTGAGAATCGTTCGGACTGGCTCGAAGTCCTCGCTGCGACCAAGCATCGCCGCGAGGAACTTGAGTTTCTCGCTGATCTTGAACATCGGGATAACGGCGTCCAGCCCATTCGACCAATCGCACTGATTCAGGCTCAGCCTAACTCCAAAACCAAAGAGATGCACACGGTTGAGGCTGTGAAGAAGGCGTTGATTGAGAAACTTGAGGTGCCTGAATCCGACGTAAAGATCTGCACAGGTAGTGTCGATGAGATCGGTGACACGGATCTCATGGCGTTGCAGTGTCCCATTCGTTACATCATTACCGTTGACAAGCTGCGCGAAGGCTGGGACTGCCCTTGGGCCTACGTGTTAGGTTCGATTGGAAATACGGCCACCGCAACTGCCGTCGAGCAGTTGATCGGTCGAATTCTGCGAATGCCGAACGCTTGTCCAACGAACGTGCCGGCCCTCGATCGAGCCTATGCGTTTGTGTTGAGCGACAATGTCGTGCAGACTGCGATGCAATTACGCGATCGGATGGTTGAAACCTGTGGATTCGACGAACGCTCCGCAGCAGACGCGTTGCGAGTCAAGGTGAACGCTGCTCAACAAGGACTCGGCTTCAGCCGCATCCCAATGACAGCTCCTCCAGCAACGGACAAGCTCACGCCAACCTTGGCTAATAAGATTCGATGGGAACCTGAATCGAGCACCTTGGTACTTGAGGACTTGCCTACACCCACAGAACTTCACCAGCTTCAAAACGCAGTTAACACTGAGCAAGATAAAAAGGCGATCGATGATTACTGGGAACTAGAGAAACCTGCAGGGATAACACCCAAATTGCCAGGCCAGTTCGCAGTACCATTCATTGTCCCGCGCTTAAGCGTAAAGACTGATGACCGCCGACGATTGCTTGAGCCTATCGAGCTCGACCAATTTGACTGGGATCTCAATAAGTGTGACGTCTCCATCCCGGAAAGTGAATTCGCATCCGACATCAAGATCGGTAACTCTGCCACCATCGACATTGAATCTCGCGGTGGAAATGAAGCCGGACTGGTCTCGCGAGTTGGTAGCGAAGTACGGCTCCGTCAGCTTGAGCTCATTCGTGAGGACGATGATTGGTCAGAAGTGAACCTGGTTCGCTGGATTGACCGCGAGATTCATCGGGGCGATTCGCTACAGGGACTGCCACTCCGTTTCAGCCAACCTTGGCTTTTGCGAGTCATCCAGGCATTGGTCCAGAAACGCGGTATTCCGCTGTCGATGTTGGTCCGTCGACGCCACGAATTAGCCGAAGTGATTCGCGTCAAAATCACAGACCATGGTCGCTTACAGTTACGCAAGGCGACCGAGATGCTGATCAAGGATGATCCTGAGTCAATCACAACGGACAGAGACTTTGCCGTTCATGTGGAAGAGTTTCGCTACAACCCAACTCGCGAATACTCCGGCGGCCACAAATTTAAGAAGCATGCCTTTGACCTGATCGGCGACATGAACAAGAAGGAGCTCGAAACGGCAACGATCATCGACTCGCATCCAAATGTCAAACGCTGGCTCCGTAACCTTGATCACGAGTCACACGGTGGATTCTGGTTGCCAAAATCACCAGGAAAGTTCTTTCCTGACTTCATCGTCGAATTGCTCGATGGAACCATTGTGATCGTCGAATACAAGAACGCAAAGCTGGCATCCAACCCGGATGAGCAGCACAAACGCGATATCGGCGAGCTTTGGGCGCAACGTAGCCCAGACGGCTATCGGTTCGCATGGGTAGTTGAGGGTGATTGGGAGAAGCTAAACTCGCGTTTATCCTAAGCCAACTTTAACTTGATTAAAGCGGTGTGAATCTCGGACTGTGGACAGGCTGAACCCTGAAAAGGAGATCGAAGAATGACGGAGCACGTTTTTGGTGGGGACTGGACACGCGAAAAATTGGAGCGAGTTCGCAAGTACCTAAAGGCTTACACTACGATTTTCCAACGTAACCAACGTGCAATGTATTTTACGACGTATTTTGTCGATGCCTTCGCGGGGACTGGCGTGAGAAGAGATTCGACTAGTGTTGAACTTGCCGAGACTCCCTTGCTTGATATTGAATCCGATCCCGACTTCATTGGACTGCAAAAGGGAAGCGCTCGAATCGCTCTCGAAGTCGAGCCGGGATTCGATCAATATCTGTTCATCGAGCACAGTAAGCAGCGAGTTCTGGAACTCGAAGAGCTAAAAACGCTTTATCCAAATCGTGCCGAGCACATACGAGTTGAGCAGGGTGATGCTAATCTTGTTCTCAAGACATGGTGCAAAAACACCAACTGGCAACAGCACCGTGCCGTAGTATTCCTTGATCCATATGGAATGCAAGTCGATTGGTCAACACTTGAGGCAATAGCTGCAACAAAGGCCATCGATCTATGGTTACTTTTCCCGATCGGCCAAGCAGTGAATCGCTTGCTGATCAACAGAAAGCCTCCACCTGAAAGTTGGTCGAATGCATTGACACGTACTTTCGGTGAAGATTCGTGGCGTCAGCGCTTCTACAAGAAGTCTGTTCAGCAATCACTCTTTGGTGAGGAGGAGCTTGAAACGAAGACCGCCGACTTTGCCGACATCCAAGCTTACTTCCTGGAACGACTTGGCTCAGTTTTTGAGAGTGTTGCTAAGAACCCTTTGCTACTGTGTAACTCTCGGGGCATACCGATCTATCTGCTATGCTTTGCAGTTGGCAATACGCGAGGCGCTAAAACGGCTGTGGATATCGCGCAAGACATTCTTCGCCCCTAAGCGATGGCTGCGACTGTCGAGCGAGTGTCTCGTGGCAGCATTAGGCCTGCCTCTAAACCACGACGGACCACAAGGGGTGGGATTGGCAGACGATTCACAGTTGGATACTCATCGTAGGTTCTGCCATCCAATTCGCGACCATATCTAGCTTTCCGTACGCCTCCCCACTGCTTGAAGAAGAATGGGACATTCTGCTTAGCGCACTGTTCTCGGATCGAGGTGACCCACTCCGCTTGCATCGGCCTAGCTCCGTTGCCGCTCTCTCCGCCGACGATTACCCACTGCATGCCTTTCAGATTGAGTTTGCCCAAGTCTTCAAGGAGCGGCTCAATCGAAAGGAAATTCATCTTTGCTTTTGCATCACGCAATCGCTGAATTCTCGGTACACCTGACTTCTTATTCTCGACGCTTGTTCCCCACCAGATATGTTCCAAGTTTGCTGCAAATCTCAACTTGGTTTGCAGAAGATCTCGCAAACGATCGGCCCGCTTGGTCAACACCTGGTAAATGTGCCAGTTCGCCGTTGTCATCACTTGGGCAACTTGAACGATGTAGTCGTCTGGGACATCTTCGTGGAACAGATCGCTCATCGAGTTGACGAAGACCATTTGCGGTTTCGTCCATTGAAACGGCTCTGGCAATTTGTGTGGCACTAGACGAAGGTCGAATCCGAACTCAAACGGATTGCCTGGGACGCCGCGAAACCGCTCTGCAAATGTTTCTGCATAACAGTGCTTGCAGCCGGCGCTAATCTTTGTGCAACCACGAACTGGGTTCCAGGTCGTGTCCGTCCACTCGATTTTGGAGTTAGTGCTCATTTATTCGGTCCTCGAAAATTATCTCCGCTGCGATTCGCATTGGAGTAAGTACATTTTTTGGTGGCCTGTGACAAGTTTGGTCACCCTATTGCTCTTGCCATTGTTCCTGCAGGTATCCGGCAGGTTTGGGAATCCTGGACACTTGGGTGGGTGCGCATTGACCAAAGCAGCAAAAGTTGGACGACATCCGCCATTTTACCCGCAATCGAAGGTTCAGCGCCCTTCTGTTGGAATACCCGAATGACGACCCAAACGACGGACGAGATCGCAAGAATTGCCGAATCGGCTTTGCTAGCAGATGAAATGGAAAAAATTTCCCGATTCGCATTCGCTGTGACCAAGCGTGTCAAAAGTGTGTGAATGATAGCTCTCGCGATTGGCGGTGGCTTGGCCTGGATGGAATCACACAGGACAACGGTCATGGACTGGCGGATGGGATGCCCACGCTAGGAGTTTTGCACGGTGGAAGCCGTAGGCCGGCCACTACCAATCGCATTTTGTTACGTCAGTCGTTTGGATCGCTTGACGTTTTGATCAATGAAGGATTGCTATGAAGTACTGATTTTCAAGGTTTACATCATGACCGCTGTTCGACTTCCGCGTTTATCGCGCCCCGGTGTTTTTGAATCGATCGACCCTAAGCGATTGTTCGAACTACTCCATCCTTACGCCGATTTCTTTGCGAATCGGTCAGTGCCGATCGAAGCACCTGATTCGATCGATTGCCAAGCGGTCATACGTGAGATAACCAAAGCAGATCGCGAGACGCCAGCGGACCTGCTGGACGCGATCTGCCTTATTGATGAACTAACCAACACCGTCGCCATTGAG
>JALOQW010000202.1 GCA_025459275.1 Pirellula sp. | reverse complement strand
GATCCTCGAGATTCTGAGAGACCAACCCAAGCCACCGCGGCTCGTGCATGCGAGTAGTCGCGAGATTTTCGGGACTCCCATAGAGGTCCCGCAAACAGAGCGGACTGCGATGAACCCGAACTCGCCATATGGAGTCGCAAAAGCTTTCGCGACGCAGATGGTCAAAATCTATCGACAGTCGCATGGTTTGTTCTTCTGCAATGCTATTTGCTACAACCACGAGAGTCCACGTCGTTCAGAAAACTTCGTGACGCGTAAGATCAGTTTGGCGGCCGCTGGTATCAAGCTGGGATTGCAGCACGAACTCGTCCTTGGCAACATCGAGTCCGCTCGCGATTGGGGGTATGCAGCGGAATACGTGGATGCCATGTGGCGGATGCTGCAACAAGAGTCGCCGGATGACTACATTCTGGCTACGGGCCAAACACACTCGGTGCGGGAATTTCTGAAGTTGGCATTCGAAACGGTCGGATTGAATTGGCAGGACTACTACCGATTAGATCCTCGCTTTGCAAGACCGGCGGACCCTGAGAATCTTCTTGGCGATCCCTCGCACGCGTTTGAAAAGCTGGGATGGAAGGCCAAAACCAGTCTGGCCGAACTCGCAAAGCTCATGGTGGAAAGCGATTTGAAACGGTTGCAGTCGACGCTTCAAACGCGGTAGTACTCGTTCACTTTGCTGTGCAAGAACTGCAGGGACTCTTGCATCTCCTCCATGCCGTTCATGCCATCTTCGATACTGATCCAACCGGAGTACTTGGATTCTCGCAGTAAGCGGAAAATCGTGTCGTAATCGTTGAGGCCTTTGCCTGTGACACCGTGCTTAAGCAACTCGCTGTATCCCGTGCTTCCTTCAGCTTGCTTGAGATCTTCCAATGTAGCGCCCGGCACCAGATAACGATCGCTCGCATGCATGCTGACAACGCGTCCTAGGACAGATCGGAGCAAGTCGACGGGATCATCTCCCGCGACAACCGCGTTGCTCGGATCGTATTGAACGCCGAAGTAGGGGCTGTGAGGAATGCGATCCAAGAGTTCCAGAAAGACGTCCTTCTTTTGAGCGAACTCAGCATAGTGCCAGTAACCGTCCTTGTAGTGATTCTCCAGCCCGAGCACGATCTCCAAAGGTGCTGCAAAATCGATGCATTCTTGAATCGCTTGCGAAGCGAACTTCAATCCATCTTCACGCGAGACTTGCGGCCAAGCCTGGCCGCTCAAGACGCGGCACACGGTCCCAGGGCCGCCGAGGCGCTCCGAAACCCGAATCATCGATTTCTGGTATTCAATGGCTTGGCGACGCTTCGTCGGATCTGGGTGAGTGAAGTCAGGGGAGCAACAAAGCATTGGCATCACAAACCCGGCTCCCTCGATTGCATCGCGGACCGAATCCAAGTAACGAAGGTCCGTACTCACGAGAAATCCTTCATACATTTCGAGCCCGTCGGCATCCAAATTCCTCGCCATCGCGATCCAATCGAACACCGACATGGTTCGGTCACGGGAAATTTGGTCCAAGAAACACTTGGGAAATGCTGAGATTTGTGGTTTTTCCATGATTTCCATTAGATTTCTCGTGGTTGCCATCGTCAACAGCCCCACGGCGCGCCCCCGAGGAACTTCTCCGAATCGTCACCGGAATCGCGGCAAGGCCCCTTACGAATGCTTGAATCTCGCATTTCTTGGAGGTATATTAGGGGTTTGATTGAGTGTCCGGCTCACTGATTCGATCCAGACGTCTTAGCACCAAGAGTTTGTTCATCATGCGATTTGATTTGAAGGCAGCGATTGTAGCGGCTTGTGCCATCGGGCTTGCAGGGGAGGGTCGATCCCAAGAGAGAACTGGGGTAACTCCTCCGCTGGTTGCAGGGCAGGGAGAACTGATAACGGCAACAGCCAGCCTCTCCACTCAAGCAAATAATCTGAACCAGAATCAGTGGGTTCGGTTGACCGATGATGGCAGCATCCGCGGATCCGTGACTCTGCTCGTCGGAACGGATCACGTCAGACAAGCCAAAGTACGCGTGGCCTTGGTCCACGATGGACGCGTTGTTCGAGAAGTCGTCACCGATAGTGAAGGAGACTTCATGATCGAGAAGGCCGACGCCGGTATGTACTCACTGGTAGCCGAAGGCGAGAATCAGATCGCTGTTTGCGCACTGACTGTATTGACCTCCGTCGACGGACGCCACCTTCCCGAGCGAGCCCATATCCGATCGGTTAGTGCTGCGAGTCCACGCATTGCGGAGTTGATTCGCGGCAACACGATGCCCACTTGGACCGTCGGAGGTTTGCATTCGCAAGACCCGATCGCTGCTATCCGCAAGTTCGAAGATACCTGCGAAGTCGAAATCGATGCTCAAGGGGGAATCTCGGGTACGCTTTCTCGATCCAACGCTTCCGTCGATCTCAGCAGCACAGCTGTGTATTTGGTTCGTGATGGTCGCGAAGTAGCCCGTACCCGCGCTGCGAGCAATGGTTCCTATCGCTTTGATCGAGTTGCCGCAGGAAGCTATGGATTGGTTGCCTCAGGGCCTGAAGGAATCGCCGCCGTAGGTTTCTGTGCCGTTGGCAGCGACATCGTGAGCACAGCACGCAGCAAGCAACGCCTCGTAGCACAGCAGGGGGCACCACAACAGGGCGCACAGGGAGGCGCAACCATTCCCGCTCCATCGACCACGTCCCAACACCTGAATGTCGAACTTGCAGAACCCAACTGCTTCATTCCCACAGAAATCATTCCCGCTGAAGAATGTGTGACCGAAGCGGCTGCTGCATGCCCAACCATGGGTGGCTGCTGCGGCGGCGGATTCGGCGGTGGCGGTGGCGGTGGGTCTGGATCCGGCGTAGGCGGCTGGGGAACCCTTGCGGCTCTCGGTGCATTAGGTGCCATTGGTATCATCCAGGCGCTGGACGATGATGATCAAGCACCGATCGTTTCGCCACAGTAGAGCCCACTCGCGAATAAGTCCGCAGAGCCAACCGCTCAAGACGGTTCGACAAAGACAACTGACAAAAAGGGGACGTGAAAGCGTCCCCTTTTTTCTTTCAGGTTGTGGTAGCAACGATACATTCTGGTACATTCTCACGAGATTCGATGTCCACCTCTCTCGGGTCTTCGTTCTTATGACTCTAACGGTTAAGTTCGCCTCGTCCTGTTCGTTTGTGGCAATATTTATCGGCGCAGCACTCGCCATAGATATCAGCAACGCTCAGCCCCCCGCGCCACCGACGGCAACCGGAACGCGTCCCGCAAGCCCTGTCTATCCATTGGACGGCGTTGCCGACCAACAAGGCGCAGTCTGGATCGTGGATCGCAACAAGCCAGGGGTGTGGCGATATCAGCAGGAGAAGCTTGAACTTGCTATCGCTGGTGAGAAGAAGTTTCGCAAACCTCTCAACGCTGTGCGATGCATCGCTATTTCCCCATCCGGCGAATTGACGGTGGGGGACCCGGCAACGCGTGAGATCTATCGCCGTAATGAACAAGGAGAAATGAAGCCAACGACGGACGGGCTGATCGGAATCCCAGTGGACTTAGCCTACGCGAGTGATGGCACCCTTTACATTGCTGATGTTGAACGTCGCGTCGTGTGGAAACAAACGAACGCCGACGAAAAGCCCACGGTCTTCGCAAGCGTTAATCCTCGAGGTCTGTTTGTGGATTCCAAAGATCGGTTATGGATCGTTACGCAAGATGAAAAACAAGTGCTGCGCTACGCCCCTTCTGGATCCCAGGAGGTGATCGTCGCTGAACGACTTTTTGAGTTTCCGCACCAGATCGTAGTCGATTCACAAGATCGGGCGTGGGTCACTGATGGTTACAAGAAGGCGGTTTGGATGATCGCCCCCGGTGCGGCTCCGGCGGTCGCATTCTCAGGAGAGCCGCTCCAAAATCCAGTCGGCTTGTTCTTGGTCGACGATGCTCCCGCCATCGTGGATCCTCACGCCCAACAAGTTTTCCGATTGCGAGATGGCAAGATGGAGCCTTGGATTCGGATCGAAGCCAATTAACGTGCACTCCGATTCGGTTCAACACGCGACCGCACTTATCGTGACGATCGAAGGGCTCGGGACCAACCTGATTGGCGCTTACGGCAATTCCCTTTGCCCGACACCGCGATTGGATCGGTTTGCATCGAGAAGCCTCATAGCAGACCAACATTGGATGGATGGCTGTCATCCGTCCGAAATCCTGACTTCGATGTGGAGCGGTCGTCACCAGAGTGAACGCAGCCATACTGGCGACATCTCGAAAACGATAAAGGCACGCGGCACCCTACGATCACCGGGCCTATTCATTTCGGATTCCCCGATCGCAATCCCCATCGCCCAGCGCTGGCTCGAAGGGGAAGCATTCCTTTCATCGCCATCGACCCCAGGGGAGACAAAATTCGCGTCGCTGGTGCAGCAAGGCTTAGAGCAGTGGATTCCGAAGCTTGAATCCTACCCATGGCTATGGATCCATTCCCGTGGCCTGCTGTCCGATTGGGATGCGCCGTACGAGTATCGATGTGCCATGTGTGACGAGGGTGATCCACTCCCGCCACGCGATACGAATCCGCCGATCCTTACGATCGACGAAGGAACCGACCCGGATGTAGCGTTTGGATGGGCGTGTGGAGCCGGAGCACAGGCCATGGTCATCGACGAAGTTTGGGAGTGGCTCGAGTCGGCACTCCAAGAGCTTGGGCTTGCGGAACATTGTCTGCTTGGACTGGCAGGAGTACTCGGCTATCCCTTAGGTGAACATGGGCAAATCGGATGGCGGCCGCATACTTCTGAACAATCCAGTGCACCGAAGCCTGAGCAACGTTGGAAGAGAGTGGGGACGCAGTCTCAGTTATTTGCGGAGCACTTGCATACCCCGCTGATTCTTCGGCCCGGAGGACGCTTGCCGCTGGGCCTTCGATTGGCTCCGTTCGTGCAACCGCATCATATGGCCTCTTGGATCGAGTCCTGGATCGAAAGCGATGCGATGCCTCCTGCTCGGCCAAGCGATACCACGGTCGATCTGGATCCCTGCCGAGATCTGGACGGGCTCATGGAATTGAGTGGTCTTCGACCAGAATCCTGGCCTGGATCGCACCGACTGGCCTTTGCAAGCGATGGAGCCCAGAACGCCATCATGGTTCCTGGCTGGAGCGCATTATGGGATATTGCGGACGAGGAAGACTCGCATGGAGAGTTGTTTGCGATGCCTGACGATCGCTGGCAGCAAAACGAGATTCGCTCTCGGGCACCCGATATTTTGAGAGGTTTGCGACAGCTCAAAAACGATTGGTTGCAAACGTTGCGAACAAATCCTTCGGAGGTTTCGTCGGTCTTGGGTACGATGGATGAATCCTTTTGGCGGCCCGATCGCTGATTGTTCTCCAACGCCGCTACAACAGAATTTCATTGGAATCCAATGTCCATCCACGAATCGCATCGAAACAGACAGAGGTCGCTATCGCCTGATACCGGTGAACCGATGGCTTCTGTCACCCTGCAACGTGCAACGTTGCATCCCAATGTGTTTCGCAAACGGCTGCTATCGGTTGACGGTAATCCGGGACCAGGCGACTGGGTCGCGATTTATCGTTCAGAGCCAGAACACTCGTTATTCGCGTATGGCATTTACAATCCCAAAGCTGAGGTGGCTGTACGGATCTACTCCTGGAACGCCACATTTCCAGATGAAGCTCATTGGAATCGCCGAATGGATGATGCGATCGCGTTGCGGCACAACGTACTGGGACTGTTGGAACAAACCGATGCCTATCGAGTTCTGCATGGCGAAGCGGACGGGTTTCCAGGGCTCGTTGTCGATCGCTACGGTGATTGTCTAAGCGCGGAAGCGTTTTCGCTCGGGATGTACCAACGTGCAGAACAAGTCCTCGCTCGGTTGCAAGATCGTCTCGGTACCCGTCATTTTTTGGTTGCTCCATCGCCACAATTTGGAAGCCAAGAGGGTTCTACCTTGCCTGAGTTCAATAGTGAGGAGTGCCCTGACTCGATCACGATAAACGAGAACCAGGTGAAGTATCGCGTCCACTTCGGGACTGGACACAAGACCGGGTTCTTCTGTGACCAAAGAGATAATCGACGTACGTTGGCCGAACATGCGAACGGCGCCCAGGTCCTGGATCTGTGCTGCTACAGCGGCGGTTTCGCTTTGTCAGCCGCAAAGGCTGGCAACGCCGCAGAAGTGACGGCCGTGGATTTGGATGAAGCGGCCTTAGCAACGGCCAAGAAGAACGCGGCGATCAATCAAGTACGAGTCAAGTTCGTTCATGCCGATGCATTTGCCTACATGCGAGACATGATTCGCAACGGGAAGCAGTACGACATTGTGGTTCTCGATCCGCCAAAACTGATTCGATCTCGCTCCGAAATCGAAGAAGGGACGAAAAAGCATCACGATCTCAACCGTTTGGCAATCCAGCTTGTGAAGCACGGCGGTCTCTTCTTGACATGTTCGTGCGCTGGACTGCTAAGCCCGGAAACGTTTCAGCAAGTGGTCCAGTCAGCGGCTCGATCGGGAGGTACGGATACACAGGGCAATCGACTGCCGGGTCGCACCGTCCAAGTGTTCGAATCGCGTGGGGCTGCGCCCGACCACCCCGTCGCGCTTCACTGTCCCGAAACGGGCTATTTGAAATCCCTGTGGGCTCGAGTATTGCATTTCTAACTCGAAGCCCTGGGTAGAGCTCGATGCGACCGGTTACTTGACAGGCGAGAATTTCGTCGGCTTAAGGAACCAGCTTTTCACTCCGTTGCCAGCGGTCAAGGAACCTCCGGCCTTCTTTTCGGACTCGGTTCGAACCGTATTCCATTCTGGATCCTGACGAAACGCATCGAAGGATCCCTTAGCTGCGTCCTGGGATTCATGCGTCAGGAAATAGACCAAGGTATTGCCCGATGCGGGTAATGGATCGGTGATGTCGGCTTTACCTTGGCTCTTCGGAGACAACGCCATTAACAGATCCTTGGCAGGCATCGCTTCACCCTTTGCGATATTCCAATAGATCACGTTGGTCATGCCATGACGTGCGAAGAGCTTCATCGTGTGATTACGGAATCTGGCGTTGAGTGCATCGAGGTTGTTCGGGGAGGCGATGTACGTGCGTAGTTCGAACACGCGGTTCCCCTTCTCTTCGATCGCAATTTCCGGTGAGTAATCGGTTTGGGTCAGGAACACTCGTGTCAACGATTCCACCGGAGATCCTGACGGAAAAGCCTCCTGGAAGACGGCTTGAACCTGAGGGTTGGATTGCATCTTTTCGTACGCAGCATCGGAAGACTCGCGATCCTTGTGTCGTACCAAGGTAACGATTCGATCGTCTGTTTCGTCCAGAGGCACGAAGCCCGCTACGATCTCCAGACCGTTCTCTTTTGCCAACGTAAGTACATTCTTTTCCATGAAAGAGAGAAGGTCGTTTTTCATCCCCGACTTGGGTTGATATACGCGAAGTTCATAGACTGGACTCTCGGCCATTGCAAACGACGACCAGCTGGCCATAAGTAGCATCACCAATCGGCACATTGGAGACTTCATGTTTGGATCCTCAAAAGAAGACTGGGGTAAGGTATGGAGTGGTACATCCTAGCTTGATTCCGTGAACCGCGACAGCTTCGTTCAACGCATGCGATCTGATGACACAAGTGATCGCGTCACAAGAGTTCCCTGAGGTGA
>JALOQW010000201.1 GCA_025459275.1 Pirellula sp. | reverse complement strand
CGACGTCTCGACGCTCGGGACATCGGGGGCGGTCATCCGACAATCGTGGGGTGGCTTGGGTATCTTTGCATTGGATCCAAAGAACCGGACGCAAGAGGTCTTTGAGTTCGGAGATCTGTTTGCGGACGGGCTCATTTTGGGGACGGAACTGAAATTCCGAACGGACTTCTTCGATCGAAGAGGTCAACATCACCTGGGTGGGATCTGGAAACATGTCGATCAGCCCGATTTGGCGTTTGAACCCTACATCCCAGGTGATTTTTCTCAGGGGCTCGATTCCTTGCAGACCAAACCTGATGCATACACGTTGTACTACGGCTTCGACCAATACTTGTTTCAACAAGCAGGCAACCCGAATCGCGGATGGGGATTGTTTGGTCGGGCGTCCATTAGTGACGGTAACCCGACTCCATTGGATTATTTTTTCAGCCTTGGTGTTGGCGGCTTCAATCCATGGGGCTCCAGAACAAGCGATCGATTCGGATTGGGTTGGTACTTCAACGGGACGAGCGATGACTTCGGACCTATCCCTCAAGCCATTTTGGCACCGAACGATGGAACTGGGATTGAAGCCTTCTACAACATTCAAGTCACTCGATGCCTAAACATCTCGCCGGACATCCAGTGGATTAAGCCAGGCAACAGAGCCATCGCTGACGATTCAATGGTCTACGGCTTGCGAGTCAACGCGAGTTTTTGAAAAACCACAAAACGCGAAATAGCCGATCGTGTAGAGCACCACGGTCGCGTCGAGAACGCACGGTATCCAAAAGCCGCTGACGAATGGCTGGCTGGCATTGGAAAGCACGAGCCAGACCATAAACGCTTTCTCAACGGCGCTGTACAGGGCGATAGGCAAACGCCATTGCGGGATGATGGCAGCACTCATCATGAACAGTCCCATCAGGCCAACCATGATTCCCCAGTGCTGGATGATGATCGTATAATCGACCAAGTATGGTAGCTTAGCCACGTTGGGCATCGCCCAGGAGGGCAGGAACGCATAGAGGGCGATCAGCGATGTCCCGGCTCCTGTGAAAAGGAAAAATGGGGCAAAGGACCTTTCGAAAAATCGTTGGATGGAGTTCACGAGGGATTGTGCTTTCTAATGAGCTAAAAATGGGATTGCCGCTATTCCGTATGACGGACTTCTAGTCCGTCATACGATTCTCATCCATCAAAACCAGCCTCAAACGACGGACTGGAAGTCCGTCGTACCAAAGACTAGGTTTGACGAAGATTAAGCCATGTCGTCGCGTGGATGATCAGTTAACTTGCCTCGGCGCAGTTCCAAGCAGCGATTCATTCGCTTGGCGAGTTCCATGGAATGCGTGACGACGATCAGCATTGCGTCTTGTTCCTTGGGAACTTCGAGCAGCAACTCACCGATGATCGATGCATTGTCGCTATCGAGATTGCCTGTCGGCTCATCTGCCAGGATCATCGTCGGACGCAACATCAAAGCCCGCGCAACGGCCACTCGCTCCCGTTCACCTCCGGAAAGCTGACTTGGAAGATGCGTCAGGCGGTCGCTGAGGCCGACACGATCCAAGAGTTGTTTGGCTCGCTCGATCTGGTCCGGTTTGGCTCGCCCAAAAGCCAGGCACGGCAGGAGAGCGTTTTCCAGGACGTTCCATTGCGGCAGCAGATGATGGTCTTGAAAAATGAAACCAATATGTTGATTGCGGAACCGAGCCTGTTCGACTTCACCGAGGGAAAAGGGATTGAGCCCCGCTACTTCCACCGTCCCAGAAGTGGGTTGATCCAAGGTCCCCAAGATTTGAAGGAGTGTCGACTTGCCCGCACCACTCGGACCGATGATGGCGAGATTATCTCCTCGATTCAATTCGAGTGAAATGTGATCCAGAACCACGAGGTCTTGCCGCACGTTCGGATAGGTTTTGCAAAGTTCTCGAACAACCAGATCACTCATCGGATACCGTCATTCATCAGATACTGCAGTGTTCGAGGATGGCTTCCGGGCTGGCCAGGTAGCCAACGTAGAAGGGACCGAATTGTCCGAACCGAGCGCTGGCAGAATCGAAACGCATGGTGTAGACGATGTCTTTAAGGAACTGAGGATTTCGCGCCCAGAGGGTGACTCCCCATTCCCAGTCATCGAGTCCGACCGAAGCCGTTACGAGCTGCGTCACTTTGCCCGCGAACGCCATTCCGCTTTGGGCATGTTCCGCCATCATCTCTGTCCGCGACGAAAAAGGTTCCAGGAACCAATTCGCTCCCACGTTGCGGGCTTTGTTCATCGGATAGAAGCACATGGCCGGCCAGGATGGGAACTCGGGAGCGAGCCGTTGCGCGAGCATGACCGGGAGCCGTCGTTCGTAGGATCCGACTTTGGCTTGAAACGTAGGGCTGTTCGGATCTTCGCCACTCCGAATCAATTTGGCTGCATACTGATCTTTGTCTGGAAGGTATTCACTCACTTCGGACATCGATACGAACGAGTACGTCGGTTCGAGTGCCTGGCCCAAGGTGGTGGACATCAAGCGTTGATGCACTCGATCGATCCGCAACGGGTCTGGATCCATCAGGATCAGCCCCAAGTCCGCTTTGTGTCCGCTGATAATGAACGATTGCAGACGTTGTGGGCGATCGTGGAGATCATTGAGAACGTTGCAAAACTGCTGGCGAGCGTGATCCTTCTCGATCGGGTCGATTTGGGCCAATAGCTTGCGGTTCCAACGATAGAAGTAGTGGCTGCAGTGCCAACCTTGCACAGGCACCAGCGAAGGTTCTGGCAGTGCGGCAGGGCTTGCATGAGGATGATTCATAGAGGTCTTGCGTTTCAACGCTGTGCGTCAAAAGAGTCGATTGAACCCATTGAGGGCTGCGACGCGATAGGCTTCGGCCATCGTAGGGTAATTGAAAGTCGTCTTAATAAAATACTCTAGTGTGTTGTTTGGGGGAGGTTGTTTCATGATGGCCTGTCCAATGTGGACGATCTCGGAGGCATTGGGGCCAAAGCAATGGACGCCAAGAATCTCGAGGGTCTCTCGATGAAACAGAAGCTTGAGCATCCCAACCGCTCGCCCAGTGATCTGTGCCCGAGCCAGGCTGCGGAATTGGGAGTGTCCCACTTCGTAGGGGACCTTGGCAGCCGTTAGTTCCCGTTCTGTCTTGCCGATCGAACTGATTTCCGGACTGGTGTAGATTCCGGTCGGAATATCGCTTAGCTGCAAATCGTTCTCCTCACCCATCATGTGTTGAGCTGCGGCTCTGCCCTGCATGTAGGCGGCACTCGCCAGCGAAGGGAAACCGATCACATCACCTACCGCATAAACGTTAGGGCAACTGGTCTGAAAGTGCTCATTGACTTCGATGAAACCTCGCGGATTGGGAGTGATTCCAACGGCGGGCAAGTTAAGGGACTCGGTATTGCCCGATCGACCGTTGGCCCACAATAAGATATCCGTCTTCACCTGTTTGCCACTCTCCAAATACAGAACCACTCCGTCGTCGCGCGGTTCGATCTTGGAGAAGGTTTCGTTGTGCCTAATGATGACACCCGATTCCCGCATTTGGTAGCTGAGGGCATCGATGATCTCGTCGTCGAGGAATTCTAGCAGTTTGGCTCGCGTGTTGACTAAGTTGACTTTGATCGAAAGGTTTCGAAACATCGAAGCGTATTCGCATCCGATGACCCCGGCTCCGTAGATGGTGATGGACTGAGGTTTGAAAGAAAGGTCGAGGATCGTGTCGCTATCGAAGATCCGAGGATGCGAGAAATCGACCCCTTTGGGTCGAAAGGGGCGTGAACCGGCCGCGATGATAATGTGCTCGCCGCGAATGCGCGTGTCTTCGTTGATTTCGATGGTGTGTGCGTCCACAAACTTTGCTACGCCGGAAATGACCGGGACATTATTCCGTTCATAGAATGTCTGTCGCATCGAGACTTGTTTCGAGATAATCGATTTGCTGCTTGCTCGGAGCTGTGCAAAGGTCGGATTGACGTGGATGCCGAGATCCCGAATGATCGGGTTGTTCATGGCTTCCATTGCGCTGTAAATCGAGAACCGGAGCGCTTTGCTCGGGATGGTTCCCCAGTGCGTGCAACCGCCACCGATTTGCTTGTAGGCTTCGATGACGGCGGTCCTACGCCCTCCTTTGGCCGCCTGCATGGCCGCCCCTTCACCCCCCGGGCCTGTCCCGATCACCACCACATCGAACCGCTGTTCTACCATCGCTTCATTCCTTGCAGCATCCATGGCGGTCTAGAATGACCATCGTGGCCTTCTAGACGTCTTGCATGAGCATATCGTTAACACGCTTTCGATGGTACTACCGATACCCTACCAAGGGCGAGAAGTGATCAATCCTTCTTCCGGACTGCTTGCGGTTGCGTAGAGTCGCTTGGGAATCCTTCCGGACAGGTACGCATGACGTCCGGCTAGGGCCGCGTACCGGACTGCGGTTGCCATGCCGACGGGATTGCGGGCGTGGGCGATGGCCGTATTCAAGAGGACGCCATCCGCTCCCAGTTCGAAGGCTTGCGCTACGTCGCTGGCTGTACCGACTCCCGCGTCGACGATGACAGGGTAGTCTGGATCGTCGGACTTGAGGTACTCGAGAATGATCTTGAGGTTGTTGGGATTGAGGATGCCTTGTCCGCTCCCGATGGGTGAACCGGCGGGCATGACGCTTGCGGCTCCAGCATCCTTGAGACGAACGGCCATAATGGGGCAATCACTGGTGTAACACAGAACATGGAACCCGTCATCGACGAGCCGTTTGCAGGCTTCCAACGTCGCGATTGGATCGGGAAGGAGCGTTTTGGTATCGCCGAGCACCTCCAGCTTGACCCAATCAGCGCCCGGATTCTCGAGCGATCGGAGGATTTCTCTCCCCAACCGTGCCACGCGCACCGCATCGACTGCATTGAAACAGCCAGCCGTGTTGGGGAGCAGTGTAAACCTCTTGAGATCGATGAAATCCAATAGATTCTTTCCCGAGCGATCGTAGAGCTTCTCGCGACGGACAGCGACGGTCACGCAGTCGGAACCACTGGCCTGGAGTGAATCTCGCATCAGCTCGTTGGTATCGTACTTGCCGGTGCCGACGATGACTCGGCTGGCAAGTCTCTTGCCTGCCACACACAGTTGCGTGTCGTCGATTCCTGTCGCAGGGCTCCCCGCATTTGAAGGTTCGACGGCTGGGTTATCGAGGACGATCTTCGCTTCCATCATCCTCCTCCTACCAAGGTGACGACCTCGACACGGTCTCCCTCTTGGACACGATGCGACGCGAAATGGGACCGAGGAACGATTTCCTGGTTCACTTCGACCGCACAGTATCGAGGTTCAACGCCCGACCGTTCTAACAGATCGAGAATCGTTGTCGATTCATCGACTTGTTCTTCGTTGCCATTGAATTCGATGGTAAGCATTGGCTGGCTTGTTACCCGAAATGGGACTTTTCGTAAGCAGTAATTTTGTCTTCGTGCTCCAGTGTTAATCCGATGTCGTCCAGTCCATGCAACAAACAATGTCGACGGAACGGCTCGACTTCAAATGTTCCTCGAAACCCGAACGCATCCTCGACGGTGCACGATTCCAAATCGACGGTCAACGAATAGGGAGCATGGAGTGCATGATGCTGGAAGAGCGTCTCGACCTGATCTTCGCTGAGCACGACAGGCAGGACCCCGTTCTTGAAACAATTGTTGTAGAAGATGTCTGCAAATGAAGGGGCAATCACGCAACGAATCCCAAAATCCTCGATGGCCCAGACGGCGTGTTCGCGTGACGAGCCACTACCGAAATTTCGCCTCGCGACAAGAATCTTGGCCCCTTGGTTTTGGTGCAGATTCAATTCGAAGGCGGGATTGAGAGTACCGTCGGCATGGCTGCGCCAGTCGTAGAACAAGAACTGACCAAAACCTGATCGCTCGATGCGTTTGAGGAATTGCTTGGGGATGATTTGGTCGGTGTCCACGTTGGCGCGATCCATGGTAGCAGCGACACCGGTCAGTTTAGTAAAGGGTTGCATGGGAACCGTTCGTTGGAAGTCTTGATTGGAGGGATGAATGAAGGGACAGATGCGTTACGATCGATATTTCCAGTCGCGGATATCGATAAAGTGGCCTTTCACGGCTGCGGCTGCCGCCATGGCAGGTGAGACCAAATGCGTTCGTCCTCCTTTGCCTTGCCGACCTTCAAAATTGCGGTTCGACGTCGATGCGCATCGTTCACCAGGTGCCAAACGATCAGGATTCATGGCCAAACACATGCTGCAACCCGCTTCGCGCCAATCGAATCCCGAATCTTTGAAGACGCGATCCAGTCCTTCCGATTCGGCTTGCTTTTTGACTTGCCCACTCCCAGGAACCACCATGGCTTGGACTCCGTCATGCACGCGGTAACCTTTCACGACATCTGCGGCAGCTCTC
Source organism: Pirellula sp. (assembly GCA_025459275.1). Lineage (GTDB taxonomy): Bacteria > Planctomycetota > Planctomycetia > Pirellulales > Pirellulaceae > JBKCUI01. Next base: position 1,275 of record JALOQW010000201.1, on the reverse strand, counting down.
AGGTCTTCGATGCGGGCATTGGTGCACGATCCGATGAAAACCCGCTGAATCGCAACATCGGTTAAAGGGGTACCAGCGGTCAGGCCCATGTATTCCAGCGCGCTGGCCGTGCTCTTGCGCTCGGTTTCGTCTTGGAAGTCATTGGGGCTTGGGACACGGGAGGTGATCGAAACCACTTGTCCCGGATTGGTCCCCCACGTGACCTGCGGTTCGATGTCTTGGCCACGAAACAGATCGACTCGATCGTAGATGGCTCCAGGATCCGAAGGAAGGGTTTTCCAAAAGGCGATCGCCTTGTCCATGTCTTTTGGTGCGAATGGGCGACCGCGAAGATACTCAAAGGTCTTGTCATCAGGGGCAATCATGCCAGCCCGCGCTCCGGCTTCGATGGACATATTGCAGACCGTCATGCGCTGTTCCATCCCGAGATTGCGGATCACTTCTCCGGTGTATTCCAGCACATAGCCCGTTCCGCCGGACGTGGTCAGCTTGCCAATCAAGTACAGGATCAGATCCTTCGCAGTCACCCCAGGAGCCAGTGCGCCATCAACTCGGAGCTCGTAGGTTTTCGGCTTGAATTGCAACAGCGTCTGTGTTGCCAAGACGTGCTCCACTTCGCTCGTGCCGATTCCGAAGGCTAATGCCCCAAAGGCGCCATGCGTGGCGGTGTGTGAATCCCCGCACACGATCGTCATGCCAGGTTGCGTGTACCCCAATTCGGGGCCGATGATGTGGACAATCCCTTGGCGAATATCATTCAAATCATAGAGTTGGATTCCAAACTCTCGGCAATTGTTGCGAAGCGTGTCAACCTGCTGCCTGGATATCTCGTCCGCAATGGGGAGCGATCGGTCGGTCGTTGGAACATTGTGGTCAGGAGTGGCGATGGTTCGTTCGGGGCGACGCACTTTGCGGCCTGCCAGTCGCAGCCCTTCGAATGCCTGAGCGCTCGTGACTTCATGAACGAGATGGAGGTCGATGTACAGAATCGCCTGCTTCCCTGGTTCATGATGGACAACATGGTGGTCCCAGATTTTCTGGAACATCGTTCGAGGGGATGCAGCGGAGAGGGCCATCGGTGCTCAGAAGGGTAAGTAAATCGCGGGATTCGTGGACAACCAGAGACAGGTTAGTCTTATGACCTGCATCAAAGCTTTGTCAAGTCGCAAAACAGTGCGATCCTGCAAGGGTGGCTGGTCGCAGCACCGATTGAAAGTGTATATTGTCCTGAAGTTATTGTCGTCGTCAGCTGATCTCCATCGACCTGACGTGCCT
>JALOQW010000200.1 GCA_025459275.1 Pirellula sp. | reverse complement strand
CGGAGGTTTCCGATTTCGAACGCAAGCGGCGGCAGACTTCGACCCCGTCAATGACAGGCAACATGACATCGAGGAGGACGACTTCTGGCAATTTCAGTTGCGCTTGAGCAAGGCCATCTCGGCCATCGTGCGCAAATGAAACCTCGTATCCCGCTTTTTCCAGGTTGTAGACGAGGATCTCCGAGAGAGATCGATCGTCCTCCACCACAAGTACTTTGCTCTTTGGCATAACCAATCATCATCGCTAAGTGAATATCGTTTCGGACAAGTCACGATCATGACTGGGAACCAGAACGCTGTCCTTGTCGATGCCGAATGATCACTCCATCCACCATGTAGATGACGTCCTCTGCAATGCTCACCGCATGATCTGCAATTTGCTCTAAATGCCTGGAGGCAGAAAAGCAATGAAGTGCGGCAACAATTTGCGTTGGTTCCTGAGCCATCAACCTGGCAAGAGTTTCGATTACTTCGACGTTTTTGGCGTCGACGGGATCATCGTCTTGAATCACGCCTCGTGCTTGATCCGTGTTGCGATGAACAAAGGCATCCAAACTGGAACGGACCATGCGTGTGATCATGGTTGCCATCTCGTTGATGCCGCTCGGAATCGGAAACTCTGGATAGGAGCAAAGACTATCGGCACGCTGCGCTATGTTGCAGGCCAAGTCTGCGATCCGCTCGAGGTCATTGTTTACCTTCATCATGGTGGTGATCCGACGCATGTCGGCTGCCACCGGTTGATGCAAGGCCAACATCTTGAGGCATTCTTCCTCAATGCGTACTTCAGCCCGGTCGATCGAGGTGTCGCGCTGAACGACTTCTGCAGCCAGTCCGCCGCGACGCTCGACCAAAGACTTGACCGCTAGGGCGATCATGTCCTCGACCTCTCCGGAAATACGCAGTAAGGAATTGTGGGCTTCTTCAAGATCTCGGCTTAAATGCAATGACATCGATGTTTCCAGTCGCCAAGATGGTAACCAGCGAAAATGAAGGAATGATTAATATATCATGAAGACAAGAGGCAGTTCAGGCATCTATTCCATTCTGTCTCTAGCGGTCTCGCTGCGACGGCGGAGGGCGGTACGCTGCATGGCGGGCTCGGGAACCGCAGTATGTGGGCCGGAGCGTACCAATTGTCTCTCGCCGCTGGCCAATGGGACGTCCTGGCTTTGGCCCGTCACGAAGGAACCGACATGGGCCGGGATGGCTGCATGATCCTGGAGGTTCCCCAAATACTGCTTGCGAACCTCCGGATGCTGCTTGACCTCTTCGGGGGTCCCTTCCTTCAAGACAACCCCTTTGCTGATGACGTAGCATCGATCGACGGTCGACAGAATTTCCATCGCGGCGTGGTCGGTAATCAAGATGGATATTCCGCTATCTCGCAACCGGAAAATAATTTGTTGAATGCTTTGGACCGTAACCGGATCGATCCCAGCATAGGGCTCATCCAACATGATGATCTTGGGGTTGGAAACCAAGCATCGGGCGATTTCCAATCTACGCCTCTCGCCCCCTGACAGCTTGGCTGCTTTGGACTTGCGGATGTGGGTGATGCTGAATTGCTCGAGTAGTTCGTCGGTTCTTTTGCGACGTTGCGACCAAGAAAATCCGAGCATCTCCAAGATGGCAGAGATATTCTGCTCTACGGTCAATTTGCGAAAAACGCTCGAGTCCTGGGCGAGATATCCCATTCCGCCATCGCGAGCTCGCAAGAACATGGGCCAGTACGTGACATCTTCCGCGCCCAAGAACACTTGCCCTCGATCAGGAGTCACCATCCCGCAAGTCATGCGAAACGAAGTTGACTTTCCTGCGCCGTTAGGGCCAAGGAGACCGACAATCTCCTTGGGACCGACACGCATGCTGACGCCATTGACGACCTTGCGGCGACCGTACGTTTTTTCAAGTCCAGCGACTGTCAGAACATCCATGTTCAAGAATTCCTTTGCGTGTCAGCATCCTAAACGTTTCAACGGATCAGGCCCATTCGCTGAAAGTTGGGAAGAAACGGGATGGGTGCATTCCAATAATGTGGCCAGAAAACCAGGACTGCACGGCCGATAAGGAGCCGTTCGGGGACATGGTGCTCGCGCCAAGATCGCGCGTCGGCCGAGGCACTGGAGTTATCCCCCAACGGGAAGTAGGCGCCATCGCCGAGTTCAAATGTCACCCGTCGGCGCTGGGTATCGACCAAGGAGCCTCGCCATGCGTTGGCATCGCTGACCAAGCCATTGCGATTGAGGGCTTCGGAAGTGGACGCATCGCTGTATTCGCGCTCCGAAATCCCATGCATATTCTGAACGTAACGCGATCGAACATCGCCGACGGCGGACTCCTTGAGGAATCCGAGGACGTTGTTGTAGTCCGTCAAATAGTCATTTGCACTATGAGCGATGTAGTAGATGTCACGGGCCACACGCGCGTGAGTTACCGAACACCCTCCGCCTTGAACTCCGATTCCCACGGGTGCTGCATCCAAAGGATTGGAGGGCTCGGTTTGAGGTGCATGCACAAAATCAGGAATCGCTGCCAACATCGAGTAGCGGCCTTGGTTTCCCCAAGCCACCGGCGAGCCGTCGACCCATAAGGTGAGCGCATCATCGACATTAGCCAACTGCAGGCGATGCTTAGCACCGGATCGTATCGCGGTCTTGGCTTGAATGGTATCGACCCAACCGCCCTGACCATCTTCAAACGCAGCAACTGGCTGGCCATGGACAACCAGGGTTGCAGTCGCTGTCCCATCCTTGAGATTGATATCGCAGCGATGCTCGACTCCGGCTTCGACCAACAGCAACCTCAACACGTCCGTATTCGATTCGGTCGTGACTTCGAATTCCCCGCTGAGGTCTCCAGTCCAATGCAGACCGTCGTTCTCCATCGGCCGTGTGTATTGACGTGCCGCAAAGCCTGCGTGAAGCGCATTCTTCAACTCCATCGGAGCAATGCGATCGTAGTTGGGAGGCACGGAACTGATTCGGCCACCAAACGACAAACAGGCGTTGTACGCCGTGAAGTCGGTGACCAATCGATACGATTCAGGGGGGATCGGTTTGGGTAGGGTCTTGGCGGTCGCAATCGATTCCCATTGGATAGGGTCAAGCACGCGATGCCGATATCGAATCATCGATAACTTCCCATTCGGGACGCCAGTCACGGTCGCGGTCCATTGGCCTCCCTCGAAGCCAATCTTCCATCCATCGCTATTCGATTCGTTCGTGGGTTGCCATGCGTCAGGTACTTGCGCTTCGATCAGTGATTTCGCAGGATAACGCGTATCGGACAGTGGTTGCAGCATGGCCTGGATCACATGCGGCGGCTTGCGGGCAATCTCGAAACCCGATGATGGTCGCTTGTTGGCTTCCAGATTCCTTCCTTCAGTGGGGCTCAGCGGGCTAACATAAATGTCGCCATGCTCGATGCGAATGGTTTCATTTGGGCGACCGAGACAGCGTTTGATGTAATTCAGTCTTGCATCCTCAACGTGCTTGAAAACGAAGACTTGCCATCGCTCTGGCTTGGCAAAAACATACGCGAGCTTGCTGACCAGAATTCGATCCCCGGTGAACGTTCGATGATTGGGGTTGTTGACCAGATCGAGAATCTGAGGCTTGCGGCATAGCGGGCAGATGGTCCCAAAGATCAACTCGCCCGACTTGGCGCCCGTGTCCGTAAACTCGGAACTGGCCCCGCACTGATATTGAAATCCGCACTCTTCGCAGACCACGTCCTTGTGCGCCCCCATCAACGTCGGGGCCATCGATCCCGTGGGGATGACAAACGCTTCGGCGATGAAGGCTTTGAACATTAGGGCCAAAATAAAGGCGACTGCCAAGCTCTCCAACGTCTCCCGAACCACTTGGGGGTGGTGGGCAACGTGTTTCGGATCTTTTTCGCCGTCGGAAGCACCGCCGGAAGTTTTCGCCGTAGCGTTCATCAATGACTACATTTGTTGAGACCAACGCAGCCAGGGACCCATTCCTTCGCTGCGGAACTGGGGATTATAGAGAAAATCCGGAGGTCCCGTCGACGGCAGTCGAGAATGAGAATGCTGCGAAGTATCGGAAGCCGGTTGTAGCAGGGTGCTGAAGGGCGTAGACTGGCCCTGCCGCCGGCAGCGGTTCGTTCGGTTGCAGCGGAGGCTTTCGTGTCCCTGGGCGCTTATGCATTCATTATGCATCCACGAAGATCCTGCCATCGATTTCACCCACGCCGACGGTTTTTGAATCAGCTCGGCTGTGCTGGTGTTCTTTGCCTGAATGCGATGCGAGAAACGGCCACAGTCAGCGGAGGGCTCTTTGATTCCACGGTTCAGGAGGGGGGGATTTGGCAAGGAGATGATTGGGGCGGTTGGATGACGATGGATGGTGGCAACGTTCCAGCCAATTGGGAACGCGAATCTGGGGTGATTCATCTGCGGGCTTCTCCCCAAAGAACCGGCCATATCGTGACCCGCGACGAATTTGGTGATTTCACCCTCACCTTCGATTGGAAGATCGCTCCAGGGGGAAACAGTGGTATCAAGTACCGTGTTCAGCGGTACGACGATCGCCTATTGGGGTGTGAATATCAGATTTACGATGCAGCCGGCCGAGAGGTCGATCCCAAGAATCGGACCGGCGCGATTTACGATCTCTATGCTGCCGACGAGACCATCAAACCACATCCAGCGGGGGAGTGGAATCGAGGTAAGATAAGCCTCCATGAGAATCGGATCGAACATTGGCTGAATGATCGAATCATCGTGACGGCGACTATAGGTGACGACGAATGGGAACGCCGGATTATGGCCAGCAAGTTCAACGATGTTCCCCAGTTCGCCAAGAACCCTCAAGGCCGTATCATGCTAACCGATCATGGCAGCGAGGTATGGTACCGCAACCTCGATTTCCGAGAGGGGTGAAGCGGAATCGGCGGCAAGTCGAGAGCCGATCGCCCAAGGCTTTTTCGTTGAATCTTCATATGCTTCCCTTGGATTTTCCTGCGATCGCAAGGTGACATCGATGGTTCTGCGAAACAAAATCGATCGGAAGTAGTTACACTGAGTACGCACGCCGCCGAGTCACCTTATCTGCCATCAGGAACGTCGTTCAGTGTCCGGACGCATTCGAGGAAAAATCATTGAAGTAACCCCAGAAGGGGACCTCGTAACCGATTTGCTCGCAGATCAGCTTTCCAGTGTCGGCCGAGGGTCGGATACCAAAGTGACTGTCGATGACGAGCATGAAACCTTTGGCATCTTTGGATCGGACCACGGACAGCCAGCAATGACGCTGGTTGCGATCCTTGATTCCGACGGTCCGTTGCGGTTGCATCTGGTCACCGATTCCGCTTCGATGATGCTCGGGGTTCGAGTGGGGGCTCCAGTGGAAGTCAGTTGGTGAACTACGGGATCATCAATCTCAATAAACCAGCGGGGCCGACCAGTCGAGACTGTGTCAACCAAGTTGCCAAACGATTCAGCAACGAAAAAGTGGCCCACGCGGGGACACTCGATCCCTTAGCCCAAGGGGTACTCGTCATTCTCATCGGCCCAGCCGTCCGATTGATGGATGAGATTCATGAATTGGACAAGGAATACCTGGCTCGGTTCCGGTTGGGTTGCACGAGCCCTTCTGGAGACATGGAAACAGCTCTTGAGGAGGTTCCAATCCCGGAAGGCCTCGAAGAGGCTCAGTTGTTGGATGCAGCGATGCGATTCCAAGGGGAGATCGAACAGACACCACCTGTCTTTTCCGCTGTACGGGTCGACGGCAAGCGCGCACATCATGCTGCACGTCGAGGTGCATCGGTACAGATGCCTTCGCGTCGAGTCTCCATTTACGAGCTGGAATTGATGGATTGCCACCTACCCGAGGTGCTGTTCCGGATCCGATGCAGCACCGGTACGTACATACGAACCCTCGGGAGCGATATCGCCAGAGCGCTCGGCACGGACGCAGTGATGACAGAGCTGACGCGTGTTCGCGTCGGTCCCTTTACTTTGGAATCGGCGATTCCTCTGGAAGCTCTTCCTACGCCAGTACCGCCCGAAATGATTTTTTCTCCGGCTTCTACGGCCATGCAGCATTGGACCCAATGGGTGGTCGACGATTCGGTGATGCGGCGAATCCTGGATGGCCAACGACTTGCATCCCAAGAAGTCATCGAATCACCCGCTGGACGGATCGCTGTACTGGACTCGAAGCAGGTGTTGAGGGCGATCCTCAAACAATTCCCCGATGGAAGCTGGCGTTGTGCCAAGGGGATCGCTCATTGGGATATTCTTCCGCGAGCATAGTTCTCATTTCTCCAGAAAGCGCATTTCAATGCAAGGTTCATCAATGGTTCACATTGTCTTGCGCGAAACTTTACGAAGGTGCTCCATAATCTTCCCGACTCGCGAGGATTCGAAGTCCCTCGTGGAATATGGATTGACGGTCAGGGGCATCTACCATGGTTGCGAATACGAGTGTTGTCCGCGATTGGACGTGGATATGGATCTCAACGGGAGCTTGTCTCCTAGCGATCAGTCCATCAACCATTTCGCAAGACGCTTCGGTAGCCGCCGATAAATCGGCTGTGACGCAAGTCGCCTCGTTCCAAAATGGAGTCGACGGATACGAACTCGCAGTGGACACGGAGATCTGGGCGCTGGCTCCCACAACCATTCTAGAGAGCAACCCCAATGCATCGTCCGATGCCAACAACGATGGTGGTGAAAGCCAAGTCTTGTTGAGATTCGATGGCATCTTTGGGAGCGAAGACCACCAGATTCCTAATGACGCTGCGATTGTTTCAGCCAAGCTCTTCGTGAGTGCATTCGATCAAGGGAACACCGTTAACTTGCATCGAATGTTGGTTCCTTTTTCAGCAACCGCAACTTGGGATTCTCTTGTAGATGGAGTATCGGCTGACGACATGGAAGCTTCGCGTCACAAGGACAGCTTCACATTTGGAAAGATCGCCGCGAATTCATCAACGGTCATCTTCGACGTCACCGACACGGTCCGTGGTTGGAACAGCGGAGAAACCAATTATGGATGGGTCTTTCTAAACACCGGCGGCAACGGATGGGATTTTTACACTTCCGAGTTCGATGACAAGAAACAGCGGCCGAAATTAGTCGTGGAATATCAGAAAAGGAATGCAGAGAATGCCGAATCGAAATGAATCATTCAAGATGGTTCCGTGCACCGGGCCGAATCGCTCGCGTCGAGAATTCATGATCGTGGGTTGGTTGGGGGGGGTCGGGATGACTCTCGGGCAAATGCTCACCGCCGAAGCACGCGCCGCAGAAACTGGGACAACGCTCCCTGTCAAAGCCAAGTCGGTCATCCATATCTACCTGCAAGGTGGGTTTGCCCACATGGATAGCTTTGATCCCAAGCCTGATGCGCCTGTGGAGTATCGCGGGATCCTCGACCCAATCCCTACCGCTTTGTCCGGAGTTTATTTCTCTTCGCACATGCGGGAGACGGCCAAGGTCGCTGATCGGTTGACGATCGTGCGCAGCATGACTCACACCGAAGTTGATCATAGTCGAGGTGAGCACAGCATGTTCACGGGCTATCGCCCCAGTCCAGCCCTTGTATATCCGAGTGTCGGTTCTGTCGTTGCCCATGAGTTGGGGCCGCGCGATGCGATGCCTGCATACGTTTGCGTTCCTAATCAGGGAAGCCAGTTTCTTGGAAGCGGATATCTTA
>JALOQW010000199.1 GCA_025459275.1 Pirellula sp. | reverse complement strand
GTCGGCGTGCACATCGCATGCATCGCGTTGACCGGTTGCCACCCGACGCAACCATATTTCATTCGCGAACGTGGCGAGCTGGCCCATTATCTGGATCAAGCCCAGAAGATCGAAGTTCCCGATCTGGAAATCGATCCCATTCCTGAAGCCACTCAGACGTTCGAGCCTATCACGCTCGACAATCAGAAGTTCGAGTTCGTCGATTTGACCTTGGAAGAGTGCGTTTCCTACGCACTTGCCAACAGCAAGATTATTCAGACGCTGCCAGGTTACCTGCGTCAATCGTTCGATATGCCTGGTTCGATCTTGACCACGCCTGCACAACAATTAGCGTCGATCTACGATCCGGCGATCGCTGCGACCACCACGAATTCGCAGCCGATCGTCGTCGATGCCAACGGTAACCGAATCCTTCCTCGCGGGGCAGCTCGAGCCAACCAAGTCGGTGGCGTCGAAGATGCCTTGAGCGAATTCGATGCTCAATTCTCGGCTTTCTGGTCGTATAACAATACGGATCGTGCACGCAACGTGGGGCCTAACAACCCATTCAATCCCGAGAATTTCAGGGGTGATGACAGCACAGGCCAGCTAGCGCTTTCCAAACGCATGGCAACAGGGGGCGTCGTGACCGCGCGTTCGCAAACCGTCTACTCATTCAACAATATTCCAACCACGACCACAGATGCTTTGGGCCGGGTTGTTACAGGTCCGGGGCGAGTCGTTCCGAGCGACTACACGCAAATTCTCGAAGCCCAAGTCCTCCATCCATTGCTGAGAAACCGTGGGACTTTGGTGAACCGCATCCCGGTCGTGTTGGCTCGCATCAACGAAGACCTCTCGCTGGTTCAATTTGAAGAACGGGTTCGCAACCTGGTTCGTGACGTCGAGTATGCCTATTGGGATCTCTACCAAGCTTACTGGAACGTCGAAAACGCCAGAATTGCACGCGACAGTGCGGCTCAGGCCTATCACATTGCGTACGAAAAATCCAAGAAGGGCTTAGCCGGTACGACCGAGGCTCAAGCTCGCGTGACTTACCATGAGTTTCAAGCTCAATTGGATGCAGCCTTGGGAGGCAGCAATGTCCAGGGTCAAGATCCTGGATTGTTTGGTCGTGAGCAAACCTTGCGATTGCTACTAGGTTGGGCTGCCACCGACGGTCGTCTGATACGACCTTCGGACAAGCCAACCATTGGATTGGTGGATTTCGATTTCTATGACTCGTTGAATGAAACGCTGTACCGCAACTTGGATCTCCGCCGCTATCGCTGGGCGATCAAGCAACAGGAGCTGGAATTGGTCTCGGCCAAGAATCAAATGCTGCCGGAGTTGAATGTGTCGCTGATGTATCGTTGGTTAGGAGTTGGCGGATCTTGGCTTGGCAACGGCGATCAAGGCCCCTTTCCTCCGGATCGACCTGTACCTGGCGGTCCTTTGAACGGCGCCCCGAGTGCCTGGGAAGAGTTGCTCGAAGGAAACTACCAAGAAGGGGTCGTGCGTATGGACTTCGTTCCCAATCCCATGGGAGCTCGACGAGCCCATGCCGACGTGCGAAACAAACAGCTCCAACTCGCCAAATCGCACGCGGGGCTGGAGCAAGCCGAAACCGCTGCCTCGTACCGTTTAACTCAAGTCCTTCGCGAACTCAATAGCAACTACGCTCAGATGTCCGAGCAACTCGCTTTGCTGTCCGCAGCGAATCGACTCGTCCAACTGTTCCAAGAGAAGTTCAACGTCGGCGACTCGAATCCTGACCAAACGATTGACCTCTTGTTGCGAGCTCAACAGCAACGTGCCAACGCCGGCCGCAACTACGCCCGGGCGCTGGCCGAGTACAACAAGTCGATCACCGACGTCCACTTGGTCAAAGGTTCACTCCTGGAATACAACAACATCCGACTCGAAGAGGGACTCTGGGCAGACAAGGCATACTGGGACGCTCATGAACGAGCCCGCGAGCGAGACGCCGCACGGTTCCTCGATTACGGAGCCAGCCGACCACGCGTCATCAGCCGCGGTGAGCTAGAGCAAAACCTCGGAACCGCTAACGCTCCTGCGACTCGCAGAACTGTCGTAGGCAGCGGAGTCGAAGGCCAGCCACTCGAGCAAACACCTGATAGCAAACCTGAATCCGAGAAATCGAAACCTGTGAAACAAGCAGCGGTCAACGCTCCACCCAAGTTCGACTGGGGCGAATGACACCAACGAAGTTACCAAGCGAACAGCGAAAGCTGTGAACGAGAGGCAGGGGGGTACTCAGGGATGGCCGGTTTGCAAAAACCGTCCGTCCCTTGAGTCGTTAACGCGACGATGGAATCGGAATCGAGAGCGATTCCAAAAAAGACTTCGCGGTATGGGACACCATTTGCCTCGATTGCCACCACCACTTCTGAGTCAGCCCTCGCAAACCCGGCGGAGCGATCCAGAGATCATGAATCGGCGTAGGCTCGGCTCGCAATTGCCGCTTGTAAGGTTCGTCGCCGCGCAAGAAATCCACATATTGGATCCCCTGCGATTCCGCTTGGCTCATGATCCATACGTTCGCCATCTTGCCCGGCTCCAGCTCCAAAGCGTCCGGTTCAATCCCACCTTGGTAACAGTACCAGTGGGTGTTCGAACGAAAGCCGATGTCGGCAGCGATGGGGCGTCCGCCACATTCCAGATAAAAGGCTTGGAGTTGGCCGGACGCTAGCAATCGAAGGCTCGCGGTTTCGAGGAAACGAGCAAAGCGAGGATCGGCGAAACACCCAGCTTCACCAATGGAGTTACGACGTCGCTGGTGAAGATCCACAAGGACTTGGAAGTAGTGATGCCAGTCATCGGAAGTTCGGACCCAATGAACCGTGGCCTGTTCAAGTGTTTCGAGTCTCCGCCGAATCAATTTGCGAGTGTCTTTCCGAATTCGGATGAGAAAGGCGTCCCATCCTTCGGATAAGTCAATGCACCAAGTATTCATCGGATTCCGTTGGAGCGTCATGCAACCTTGCTCCGACAGCGCTCCGGCCATTTCGTGGAGCAACGTATCCGTTTCAGGGATGCCCTCCCAAACAAGGCTGTTCCAGCCAATGTCTTGATCGTCTCGATGATGCATCAACCATTCAACCAGAATGCCTTGCAACGCGGCATGATCATCACGTTTGGTGTCTACGAGAATGCTGCAATAGTCCGTGCAGACGATTCCGTCCCCGAGCATTCGCACTTCGCGCTCTGAGCCAAGCCGATACCAAGGAGCGAGACCGACCAGACGGTCGTCTTCATACATACCTACAAGAAAGAGATCAGCCCCGGCCGGTGCGTAGACATCCCACCACGTCATCAGCCACTCAGGCTGGCACATGGGGACACTCCCCGAAAGGGCCTTCCACTCGGTCCACAGCCGACTATCCAAGGGGACGTGATGATGCAATTGGATACTTACCATGAAGTAACCTTTGCACCCGAACGCGCAACCTGGCAGGTTGCGAAAGAGAGTCTTAACAGAGAATCCGACGGTGATGTACCGATGGAGCCGATTAATCCCAATAAACCGCCCCGGGCTTAGCGGCGGTGGAAGTTGTAATCGGCGTTGGCCATGTCAAAATCCTTGTCGGTCAGCCCCACATTGATTTTGATCTTCTGGTAGGTGTATTCCTCGATAACCTCGTTTTCTTGCTTGTCGTTCTTCGCCCATCCGTAGGCAGCGTAACGAACAGGGATCTTCCACTCATCGTCGAGGAAGATCTCGGCGATGTGGAAGTCGAAATGAGGTTGTTGCTCGGGGTGGACGACTCGAAGAATCGTGCAGCTCCGGCCACCGACTTTGCCACCGGGATAGAGGTCTACCAAACAATGGCCGTGCCGCCGATCCTTTTCGCCACGCTCGATGAGCTTAACGACCAAGTTCTCGAGGCCGATATCGGTCAGCGGGTACCGCTGTCCCTTCATTGCCAAGAAGCCGTTCGGATCAAGGAAGTGGGTGCCGAGCATCCGCTTGTAGCCACCTTCGTGTGCAATCAATTTGCCGTCATTTGCGTTTTCCACGTAGATGACTTCGCGTCCCTTTACCGACGCGGGTTGCAAGAACTGCAGGTAGACGCTGAATGGCACGACAACTTGATTGTCGACGACTTTTCGATTGCGAACCTTGACGAACATGAATTCGTTTTCGCCGAGCTCATCTTCGATACGCTCTCGTTTTACGAGAACCGCTGTGTAATCCTGGACCTGGGATTGCATCAGGACGAGCGACTGCCGAGCCAGTTCCAGTGCGGGATCGAGCGGATGTGGGGCAGTGGTCGCCACGGGAACAGCGCCTGCCGGTGCATTCTTCGAAACACGGAAAACCGGTTCGGAAATTCCGCTACCTGCACCAGCAGAGGTGGATCCGTCCGATGCGGGAGGCGGTTGTTGTGCTAGCAAGCCTGGGCTGCTTAGGGCAGCCAGGCCCAAGCTAAGGATACCGTTCCGCAAAGTCCTTTGATGCGATTGAACCATCGAGCTGATACTCCGTTATCTATCTGACCAAGTGTGCGTCCATGGTCGCGTCCTGTCGATTCTCCGACCGTGATCCCTTCATCGAACGAGCCGCAAGGACGCAATCAACAAAAGAGGATGCATCGTTATAATCGGAACGCTGAAATCCGCATTCTTCCCTTACGCAGCCGGCCGAACGCTCACCGACTCGTCGTGGTCTGTCTCGGATACCCATGTTTGCACCGTTGCGCAGAGCGAATCCTGCAATAGGCTGATCGCCTCGTCAACCGTCATCGGTTTCTTGGATGTTCTTGCAGATTCCACCCCAGAGGGGAATGCCAGCATTGCGAATTGCGCATCGGCTAACTGAAATTGTTTGACAAGGCCCTGCGCTAGACTGAACGAATCGCTTTGCGATGCGAGCGCGTTGGTCGAGCTGTGGGTGCGAACGGGTAGGCGAATGTCCGAAGCAATACGTTCAATGGCATTGGTCAATGGTCCATCACCAAGATTCAACCAGACATCCACGCCGCAAATCCAATCGAGGACTTGAATTGCATTGGTAGCGATCGATCGAATCTGAAACGGCTCGCTGGATCGTTGACCAGAAGAGTGCGAAAGCGAGGCTCCCGAGTGGGAGGCAACCAGTATTCCGATACGGATGCCAGGAATCGCCCATCGCAACTCTTGTGCTAAGGGACGCAGGATGGACTCAAGCTGCTTAGGGTGCATTGCTCCCAGAATTCCGAGGCAGGGGGCTGATTTGGGAATCGCAAGCTCCGTGCGCCATTGGCCTCGACGCCATCCCCGCTCGCATCCTAATTCGACCGTGCGCACATTCATCGCTGCACCTGATTCGAAGCATCTTGCCACTACCGCCCACGGCCGCGGATGGTAATACCATCTTGGAATGGAGGTCTAGATCAATTATCGGAGCAACATGTTCAATGCAGCCACCCCGGAAAGCGCGAGGATCACCAGGTCAAAGGCGCGTTGTGGGATTCGATGGATGATGGCCCTGCCAAGACAGAGTCCCAGGAGAATCAGCGGGAGCAAGACGAGATTCACAGCGAGCGTATCTCCACGAATCAGCCCCAGGTTCAGACTGAATGGAATCTTGGCGATGTTCAACAACAGGAAAAACCAAGCCGCGGTCCCGACGAACTCCTTCTTCGGCAAGCCGATGGCCAACAAGAACAGCCCGAAGACCGGTCCTGCCGCATTCGCCAGCATCGTGGTTAGCCCCACGAGGATTCCCATGGTCCAGGCGAAACCGAGCGTATGCGGCACTTGCGAAAACCAGGATTCGCGAAACATGCGTGTCAGCTGCATGACGGCAAGCGTCAAGATGATGGCTCCGATGAGCGGTCCATAATACTGCTCTTCGATGCGATGCATCATCAACCACCCAGCAACGACTCCGATCAACGCTGGAGGCATCATTTTTCGAACGTAGTCCCAGTTCGCATGCTTGCCATACATCCACATCGCCATCACATCACCGGCGATCAACATGGGAAGTACGATCCCTGTGGAAGTTCGAGCACCAAAGACATGGGCGAATAACAAGACATGAACCAGACTGACACCGGAAAATCCGCTCTTGGTGATTCCGATTCCAAGGGCAGCAACCGCTAGCCAGATCCATTTCTGCTGCGCAACGTCGACCATGGAGGTCGCGACCGAAAAAGCCTCGATCATGACTTGCGACGCCTCGGATGTTGCTCCGTGGAGTCGTTCAGCTCCTGGAGTACCTGGTCCGTGCTCTCGGGATCGACAACGCGGCACGATGCAATCAATCGCTCACCGATTGCATCTAAGGGAATCTCCCATTCTTCGGGCGTCGTATTCTCTGGCGCAATCCCACTGACTTCATTTAACAAAAGGATGAACCGAAGTATGTGCCGGAAGAGCATCCCTTCCTGCTTCTGCAGTCCATGCGCGAGAATGTATTTATTGAAGTCTCCGTCGAATTGCAGCAGCTCGCTCACGACCCACACGCTTCGCGTGTAAACGTCATGCACTCCTGGAAAATCGTAATCGAATAACCGGCGCAGCTTCTCGCCGAGCGCGAGCGGGCGAGGGGGAGGTTGGTATGGGCGGCTCCGATCCACTGAGGATGGTTCCTCTTCATCTTCCTCCCGAACCCCGGTGATCTCAGACACACCGACGAGTCCGAGCTCCAATAACTTGGGATGCAGGATCTCGGTAGCCAAGGGGCCGAACGGTAGCTCGTCCGGCGGGGGAACGCGAACCGTCTTTGCAATGTTGGCAGGCAGCTCCAAAACGCTTTCGAGCGCTTGGATCCGTTCGCATTCGTCGGCAAACTGCAAATGGCCGATCAAGAACAGGCCGTAGATAGGATTGACGGACCGGATCTCGGACAACAATTCCAAACGCGGGCGGGGGACCACGAATTGAGGACGATAATTCTCCAAGTCGTATCCACGCCCGGCTGCCTCATCGGTCACGGCAACGATTGTTTCTTCCTCTTCGTCATCACCCGAATCGACGACGTCCTCAGCAGCAGGCTTGCCCGAGGTTTGAATCGGTTTACCTCCCAGCGTCAGCCATGGTTGTTGCTTGCTCTCGGACTTGGCCGTTTGTGCTGAGATGGCGGAGGCAGGCGATCGAGGAGTTGGTTTAGGCTCAAGGTCCAGGAATCCCGCGGTCCACAGCGTGATCAACATTTGATTCAGGTCTTTTTGGGCCTTGGCAATGTCCGCTGGAGGGAGGAGTCGTTTCCCGACCAGATCACGAAGGGGCTGGACCTCGGGTTGGATGCGCAGCATGTGCGCAAGGAGTCGCCAAGGCAACGGACCGCGACTTGCCAATCTCGCAGCGGGAGCGGATCGTAACTTTTCGAATTGCTCTTTGCTCCAATAGGTTTCGCCCGCTCGACGCGTCGGCATTTTTTTCTTGAGCTGCTTTTTCGCTTTGATGAGGTTCGGATCACGGGTGTCCTCAGGGATCTGATCGTATTGCAATTTCCAACGGTTGTATTTGACGTCATCTTCGTGTGCGAGCGCATAAACGAATCCCTCGCGTTCAAATTGGGGGCGGCCGGCCCGTCCAAAAATCTGTTGGGCGGTACTGGACTCAATCACTTTCTGTTTCCCATAAGGCCCTTTGACCAGTCGGGGCAGAATCACGCTTCGGGCGGGGAGATTGATTCCAGCGGACAGGGTCTCGGTGCAAACACACACGCTTAGCAGTTTTTCTTGGAACAGTTGCTCGACGATCATTCGATATTTGGGAAGG
>JALOQW010000198.1 GCA_025459275.1 Pirellula sp. | reverse complement strand
CTGCGTGCGCTGACCCGCCGGATCCTGAGTCGCCGCAGGGACCGCAGGTGGGACATATGGAATGTCGTTCTTCTTCCAATCCGATGGCGGTTCGGTAGGAATGAACTCCTGAAGGAAAAGCTTCTCGTTGATTAGCTGGAAGATGTTGGCGTTCGAACGGCGATTATCAAACTGGTAGAACATCCGTTTATCGCGAGGCTCGATCACCACCCCATTTTCTTGAATGCTCTTGTCGGACCATTCCGGCATATACAAGATCATCGCAAAGGGGAGGAACTGTTCACGATCCAGAACAATTTGCACATGATGATAGTTGACGGCATCGACAGGATACTTGGGATAAGCCTCGACCGCATAGCGATCCGTATAAGGCTGGCCATTGGGTTGATTGCCTGGGGAAATCGCCCGAACCCAGTAACGGGCCTTGATCTCTTCGGCCTTAACGCCGAACAAGAACGGTAACGGGGAGTTCATGATCCCCAAGCCTTGCATCTCGGGTGGCAACTCCATACGGGTACAGATCTTTTCTTTGCGATCGTAGTCCCACACGTTCTTGCCGTCACAGATCACGTACTCACCGAAGTTCTGTTTATCTTCGAGGAGTTCAACGTCGTTGTTGGCACCTACATTGCCTGTCGCCTTGAAGTACTTGTCGGTACGAAAGAGCCCTTTGTCTGGCTTTTGAAATCGAATAACCCCTTTGCCTGCCGCGATATGAATGTCGGATCGCCCTAGTCTTTTAGCGAGATCGGCGACTCCAGGCGCGTGGGAATCGTATTCCCACCGCAAGAAGTCCGCACTGAATCGATCGATCCCAGCCGTCTTCTCCTCCCATACTTTCAGCAGTTGGTCAATGTACTGTTGCTCTTGGGGAGACAGTTCTGGAAACGGAGGTTCGGTGATCACCTGGCCGCCGTTGTTTGGACCCTGCATCTGCCATTGCCGCCCATCGCGTACCGCTTGCTCGATTCGATTCTGAGTACTGGGGTTTAATTGGGGATTGAGTTGAGGGTCGGGAGTGCCGGTGCGAGTACCGAGTTGGGCGCTGGGCTGCGTGGCGGGCTGTGACGGTGTGGACTGTCCAGCGTTCGTGTTACGTGCAGCAGTTCCAGCCCCATAACCCGGTGCACGCGTTTGTACTCCTGAATTGCCCGTTGGAGTCTGCTGCGAGACCCCGGTGGCCGAGGTACCAAAACAGATCAGGACTGCGATGCCACAAGTAAGTTTGTACTGTCGTAAGGGAGAATGACGCATGAGTGGGTCTCGTCCATGAGGCATTTGGTGGATGGCGGGTTCTTCATCCTGACACCCGCTTTCCGCCTACCATAGCAATTCCCCCCTATTCCACCTAGATCGCTTTTGCCGATTGTGACGGTTGCTCTCTTTGCTTTACCTCTCAATTGATGGCGATGTTTCTCCGGCTCTCCGAAACGTTTTCAACGTGTGACCTAGGCTAACTCCGTCACATAGTGAAATGCCAGCACTTGGAAATAGGCGAGGAGTATGACGCCATGGTAGAAGTCTTGGACAGATTCTCGTCCAGCTCCACTAGGTCCGAAAGGGAGCGTGGCGGCAAACGCTTGCATTTGCCACGTGTGCTGCACTTGATCAATGGCGAGGTTTTCTCAGGTGCCGAGCGGGTCCAACAGTTGTTGGGTAAGAGGCTTGCCGAGTTCGGTTACGACCCGATCTTTGCGTGTCTAAAACCTGGCCGATTCGCTGAGTGTTGCGAGCTTCGACCAGAACAGATTTGGTCGGAGCCGATGCGTCATCGACATGACCTGGGGGTGGTCACAAGATTGGCGCAACGTTCTCGCGACGCTCAGGTGCGGATGCTTCATGCACACACGCCGAGGACTGCCATGATTGCGAGTCTGATCACACGCAGGACGGGCATACCCTGGGTCTATCATGTGCACTCACCCGCCGTTCGGGATTCCACTCGCGTGATACAAAATTGGATCAATGATTGCGTCGAACGACTGTCACTTCTGAACGTTCACCGAATGATCACGGTCTCAAAGTCCTTGCGGCATGAAATGCTTCGAAGGGGCTGGCCAAGGAAACGAGTCGTTTCCATCGCGAATGGGGTCGCGGAACAAGAACCCATCTTCGCGATTGATCGCATCGAACGAACGGAGTGGAACCTAGGCATGGTCGCATTAATCCGTCCTAGGAAGGGGATTGAGATTCTGTTGGAATCGTTCCGCGAGGTGTGTCGGCGAAAGCCGAATGTTCGCCTGGACGTGATTGGAGGATTTGAATCTCCCGAATATGAATCCAAGGTTCGTTCATTAACACAAAACATTGGGATCGATCATGCGGTTCGATGGCGAGGGTTCACGCGGGACGTAACGTCGGCACTGCGGGAACTTGATGTGCTTGTCCTGCCTAGTCTATTTGGCGAGGGAATGCCTATGGTGGTCTTGGAGGCGCTGGCGGTAGGACTTCCCGTCGTCGCCACACGCGTTGAGGGAACGCCGGAAGTGGTTCGAGATGGTCGCGAAGGATACCTGGCCGAACCCGCAGATGTAACTAGCTTAGCAGCAACGATTGAGAAGACAGTCGAGGACAGGCATGCATGGTGCCGAATGAGCCAGCAGGCGTGGGCACGACATCGCGAGGCTTTCTCCGATACGCGTATGGCGCAACGCGTTGCAGGCATTTACGACTCGGCCATCCCCAGAGTCGAAGCTCGAGTCGCGGAGGCACCACGAACCAAGGTGGCACCCCATGCGAAACGACTTGGACGATTCCTTGTTGAAGCTTAAATGGGCCGTCTATGACTTCTCGGTCATCTATGACTGCGTCGTCGCTACGGTCAAGTACCAAGCCAATACGACTTGGAAAGAGGTAACTCCCAAAGCGACCGGATGGCCGATCCTTCGTCGATGATGATACAGCAACGCTAGGATCAACAGCACAAGTAAGGTGCCGACCGACTTAGCAGACAAGAACAACGTCAAGTCTGGCATCGCACCATTCTTCAATTGATCCAGCTGCATTAGCCATCGCCCGACTGGATTCTGCTCCATGTACTTCAGGTACTGCGCGTACTTGACGGTCAAATACATGTCGTAGATTGAAACCAAAGCAATGATGAAGCAATGGAGAGCAATTGGCACGGACGTCTGCCGCACACTATCGAAGAAAACCATTTCCTTGTCTCTCGTCGAAAACCCGATTCGTTTCGCAATGTCCATGGGTATGTTCCAGCTTAGGATCCATTCGTGAGAGGAACTTATGCAGTCCATGCCCTTAGTGCTCATCGTGTGCCAAAGCGAACCGATGTCCTTATCCATGAACCCAATGGAGATCCATCTGCCTTAAGACCCTCCTTTACACAAATCCAATCCATCGAATCCAAAATGCGCGAAGATAACTGCTGGTTTCTTGTGCATGGAGCGTCAAGCGCATTCCGACTCCCGGCCCTCTTCTAATCGTTGGTTCACAGATTCATCCCGAATGCGGCGCACAACGGCCAGTACCACGCCCTAAGCAACTGACAGGATTCTGGGCAGATTGAGGAAAACGCAAACGAACAGCGTATGACACCTCACCAACCTACGAAATTGTTCGAATGGACGGTGGACGAAGCCCCCCTAAAGCCCGCCGCGAGGCAAGTGACGTCAACGTAAAAGAAAATACTAAACCGTGAAATCTCTCGCTTCCCCACCATCTCTTCGATTGCCCAAGACCTAAGCAAACCGCCCCCAATCAAACCGTCCCACCCACCTACCGTCACGAGTTTACTTTGGTTCGCATCGGCACTCGACACGGAAAGCAAGGACAGGCATTGCGTCATGGATGCATGCACGATCTCAATGGGATTTGGGAATCCGTGTGCCCGATCATGGCTTTATAAGAATCGGCCTTAGGTCCGGAGGACCGGCAGAACTTTAGCCGGCAGCGATAGCTGCTGGTTTGCATGGAAAGAGAACCCCAAAGGCCTGAAAGGCCAACAGAGGGATCCGTCGCTGCGCGACAGATAGATTGCTTGCAGGAATGGAACTCCATTGCATGCCGTACGTGATTCTGTCGCCCCTTCGGAGCTTTGGGGCTCAGGGGGTAGGTTGACCCGGACCTTTTGGCCCGGGCTAAAGATCTGTCGGTCCTCCGGACCTAAAACCAGCGCAAAGCATCGGTTCCTTCGTGGCCTCGGATATGTGGCCTTGGATGTGTTGCTCGTCGCGATCCATCCACCACGCGATTAGCTAGCGATCTGCGGTCGAAGTGTGATATAATGCACGCTTTAGTTTTTCTCTTCCCGGCGCATCCCTTCCGAGATTCGAATCCTATTCTCCTGGACTATCCATAGGTTTCCCATAAGCCTCTCACTGCCATCGAGCAACGGAATTAGCTTGTGGACCAGTGCGAGGACATCTGGCTTCGATTGGGTACGCGGTCTAAGAATGATGATGCCTGGATATTCGCTCGGCGGATAAATTCGTATGTGGGAAAAGTCGAGGTCTAGAGTAATGAGGGCGCGTTCCTCTGACTTACAGACACTGGCAATTTTTGAGTCGAGTTCACCAACCATGTTCTGATCGAAAATCGTCATCGAATCGTGCATGTTCGCACGTAGAAGTTCTGCCACTTCGATGGGCAAATTCTCGTCAATCTTGAAACGCATCAATCGGACCCGGATTGCAGTGGAACGACCCGTTCGCGCGTAAGTTCGGCTGCGTAGGCGATGCATCCGTCGATATCTTCATTTTTCAGGCTTGGGTAACTGCGCAGGATTTCTTGACGAGAGACACCAGCGGCCAGATTGTCCATCACGACCGAGACCATCACCCTTGTGCCAATAACGCAAGCCCGTCCGTGGCAGACAAGTGGATCAACACTGATTCTCTCTTGCCAATTCACGGCAATCTCCTGAACATGTGGACTCGAACGCAGCTCTTGATTGTGAATTGTATCACATCCGTGCACCAGGAACGTTGGAATGTTTCCTGACTGTAGCCTAGTGCCGGCTGAATGGGTGCCATCCACCCATTGCTTGCTACTTGGCGTGAAAGTGCTTGCGACACCGGACGGCTCGCGCCGCTCCGCTTTGCACTTCTTTTCGAGCTCTCGTTGAAAAGTGTCTGTCCCCAGGGAGTCTTTCCAAGTTGGAGAAGAAAAGCCGAGTTCTGACGCCAAGCCTCGGCGGGCTCCGAATCTCATTCAGGTCAGGACGTTGTGTAGTCCGATTCGACTAACTGGTCGCCCTGCGAGCGGCAAGCCGGGAAGCTGCACGCCGGATCTTGGTCATCGTGACCCCGGCATGTGTTCCTTGCTCGCGGTCCGCCTCTCGAAGGAGTTGATCAACAGTCAACTCTCCGAGCTTGCATCGCTCGAGGTACCAAGCAGCCCAATCGCGAACGACCTTCGCCGGTTTCCCGACGAGAGTACGATGCACGAGGACCTCCTCAGTGGCATGGTCTGTCCCCGCCCCCGTTCAAACCAAACTCGAATGGGTAAAAGAGCAGGGCACCGATTCGCGACTGAGTGGTCAACCGTACATACAGCACCGAAATGAAGGCTTGAATGAAAATGAAAATGAAAACTCAGGACCGGTATTCTCCGCAATCTGCGATCCGAGAGACCGGTCGGTATTCGCCAAGGTTTCCGCCCATCGGATAAGTACTCGGCCTCGAGGAAAAAAAGACAGAACCTCCTCGACAAAGGTTCGCTCACTATTCCCGCGCAGAAAACACTTCGAAGCCATCACGGCCGGATACGACTGCACGTAAACTGATTGCGCACGATCAAAAGACCTTGTCGCTGAATACATCGTTGGATACGAAACAAAAACATGCTTCTCTCGATTTCCACCACACACCATCCTCCATCGGACCTGGGGTACCTCCTCCACAAGCACCCGGATCGGGTTCAATCGTTCTCCCTAGCGTTTGGCAAAGCCCACGTCTTCTATCCTGACTTGGACAGCGAACGATGCACCGCCTGCCTCATGCTCGATGTCGACCCCATCGGTCTAGTGCGAGGCAAAAAAGGGGAACGGACCCTCGACCAGTACGTCAACGATCGCCCCTATGTGGCGTCGTCGATGCTGGCCGTAGCCATTGCCCAGGTTTATGGGTCTGCTCTCGCTGGCAATTGCAGAGACCGTCCCCAGCTGGTCAACACCCCTATCCCACTTGAGGCTCACATCCCCTCCCTGCCGTGCGCCAGCGGCGAGGAACTGTTGTACCGATTGTTCGCACCCCTGGGATATCATGTTTCGGTGAAGCCACATTCGCCGCAGGTACCGGAAATCGCAACGGAGCGGCCGACTCTCTTTAGCATCGAACTTGCCGCTACGAAAACGTTGTGCGAGTTGCTGAGCCATCTGTATGTGCTGGTCCCTGTCCTGGACAACGAGAAACACTATTACGTCGGCGATGAGGAGGTTGCAAAGCTGATGCGGCACGGCGAAGGATGGCTCGCTCAGCATCCAGAACGTGAACTGATCGCCAATCGCTATTTGAAGTATCGCCGCACTCTAGCCGATGAAGCGATCAAGCAGTTGCGTGAACAAGATGGGGAAAGCCCTAACGTGATCGATTCGGATGATCCGGAGGACCCTCGCGAAGAAGCGACCGAACGCAAACTCAGCCTGCATCAGCAGCGGCATCACGAAATCGTATCGGTGCTTCAAAGCCACGGTGCTCGCAAAGTGGTCGATCTCGGTTGCGGCGAGGGCCGACTCCTTCGCGAACTGTTGAAACAACCAAACTTTGAAAAGATCATCGGTATGGACGTCTCGCATCGCAGTTTGGAAATCGCAGCTGAACGCCTTCGCTTGGATACCCTTCCTCCACGCGTGCGAGAACGGGTCGAACTGCTCCACGGTTCCTTGATGTATCGCGATCGGAGAATCGATGGTGTCGACGCGGCCGTGCTATGCGAAGTCATCGAGCACATGGATGAGCCGCGCCTCGAAGCAATGGAGAAGGTAGTTTTCTGGGCTTTGAAGCCCGAGTTGGTCATCATTACCACTCCCAATTCCGAATACAACACGATGTGGGAATCGCTGACAGCAGGATCCATGCGACACAAGGATCACCGCTTCGAATGGACTCGCAAGCAATTCCAATCTTGGGCCAAAGGTATCTTCTCGCGGTTTGGCTATGCATGCGAATTTCGAGGCATCGGCGATTCCGGCGTCGCCCAAGACGGTCGCGACGTCGGCAGCCCTTCGCAAATGGGGGTATTCGTCCGTGACTCTTGAAATCCCTGGAATTCCCCAAATCATTGTCCCAGAATTGTCGGTGGTGGTTCTCATCGGTGCCTCCGGTTCCGGAAAGAGTACCCTTGCGCGTCGTCTATTCGCCCAACACGAGATTCTCTCATCGGATACGTTCCGAGGCTGGGTCTCCAACGATGAAAACAATCAAGAGGCAACGGGCGATGCGTTCGACGTGCTTCATTACTTGGCCCGCAAACGTTTGGCGCGAGGTCTGTTGACCGTCATTGATGCGACCAACGTTCGGGCAGAAGACCGTCAGCCGCTGGTGCAACTCGCTCGCGAGTATCACTGTTTGCCCGTTGCGATCGTGGTCGACATACCCGAGCGCATCTGTCATGATCGCAATAACGCCAGATCCGATCGCGACTTTGGCCCACATGTGGTGCGCAATCAGCGCAGAGCGATTCAACGTGAACTTCGAGGATTGTTTCGTGAAGGGTTTCGACATGTCTTTACTCTGCGAAGTCCCGAGGAATGCGACAACGCGACCCTCGTGCGAGTCGTGGACGGCGAGCA
>JALOQW010000197.1 GCA_025459275.1 Pirellula sp. | reverse complement strand
CGTACTGCTTTGATCTTGCGGCTTTCTCTTTCGACATCGTTTCAGTCTTCAGCTTCTTGCCGCGAAAGACGCGAACCTTTCTGTTCTTTTGATCAGGATCCGCATCCAAAGTCTCCTTGTCGAAGGCGTACCAGTCAAACTGAACATTGCCTTCATCATCATACGACGCCACGATGCACTTTTGCCCAGGAACCACATCGGTGGCCATAGACGCCTGAAGCCCGAACGTATTCAAATCGTAGAATGCAGTCTTCCCGAACAACCGGGCATGGTCGCGGCGTCGACAGTTATTGAGGAATAGATTCATGAACTTGAGCCTCTGTAGACTACGAACTTGAATTTAGAAGGATCAACCTAAACCCTGTGGCATGTATCAATACAGCCAATCACGCAAGGTGGCATTAACCCGAAGTCCAATGTTATCAGTCACTTGCGAGACGATCAATCAATGGATGGAGTGATAGGCTGTTGAGGCCAAAAACATTCTGTATCGACGGACTACGCGAGTATTCTCGAGGCGGGAGGATGCCGATCAAATTCCGTTTTCGGCTGTGAATGCTACGTCAATTCATCGCCTTATAGTTCGAATCCTACCGCCTCTTCCGACGCCAACTCGGCGCGACTCGGAACATGCAAAACCTCGTGTTTTGGCGACTCGCGCGACGCGAAAAACGACTCGATTTCGGGTGCGCGACGCGAAATGCAACGCCGCAGGCGCCATGCACCGAGTTGCATGGGCGCTACAGAACTCCAAAGGAACTGGCCATAAATGCGAAAAACCCTGGGGAAACCAGGGTTTTGGAACGGAGAGGACAGGATTCGAACCTGCGGTAAGGAGTTAACCCTACGCCGAATTAGCAATCCGGTGCTTTAGACCACTCAGCCACCTCTCCAATTCGCTTCGAATACCACCTCTTCTCGGCAGCAAGAAGCTCGCGATGCGGGACGTTCGCCCCACGACCGACATGCAAGTTTGCCACATTTTCCCCTTTTTGCAAGACAGGAATCCCGGCCTCCCAGGTTCGCCTCGCGGAAATGAGTTGCTCTGGCGTCGAAGTTCCACCGTTTGCTATGGTCCCCTCCGGAACCCGAGAACCGTCGCTTCTCGAGGCAAAATGGAAGGAATCGCGTGGTGCCTCTGCATTTTTACCCAACAAGCCAACGCAAAACTGCCTGGATCCTGATCGTTAGCTGCGCTAGCGTTCTCCTCCCAGGCTGCACCGACGCACCTTTCTTCCACATGAAGAAACTCAATCCCTACATCCAATCGCAATGGCGCAAGGACCGCGAAAAAGCGGTGGTCTATTCCCAAAGAGTCGATGAACTGCGGCTCCTTCGAAACCAAATCGCATCCATGGACCAAGCCGAACAGGCGCAGTGGATCGAACAACTCTCTGAACTTCTGAAGTCCGAAACCAGTCCCGAAATACGTCGCGAAACGGTCCTGGTCCTGCAAAAGGTGATGGATCGACCCGAGGCTGTAGCAGCCGTCACTCCACTCATCCAAGACAAGAACGACAAGGTCCGACTGACGGTGGCTCAAACACTCGGAACGCGTTCCGATCCCCAAGCAGCCGCTGCGTTAATGGCGATGGCTCGCTCCGACTCCAGCCGTCCCGTCCAACTGGCTGCAACCCAATCCCTCGGCAAACACCCTTCCGATGAAGTACGACAGTTCTTGGCTAGCAAACTCGAAGATCGTAGTCCTGCCATGCAGTATCAAGCTTCGCTGGCACTCAAGGATCTCACCGGCAAGGACTACGGCGGGGATATCGATGCCTGGAAACGCTACCTCGCAGGCGAAGAGGTTCCCGAACCCACGCCAAGCTTGGCCGACTCTCTGAAGTCGATCGTGCCGCTGTGGAGATGACAGCAATCGACGGCTGAAAAAGAATTCCGGTTGTAATCTCTGTATCGACCGGGCAAAGGGCGCCGATAGTCATTCGGTATTCAAGCATTCTCAGGTCGCTTACCCCATCATTTTCTATGCGGTTGCATCCCCTATGTCATCTTGGATTGGTCGCCGTTTCGATCGCCAACTCGATGATGCTGGTAGGTGGTACGTCACCATGCTGGGCTCAAGAACCCTTGATCCTCAGCGCAACCTATGAGGCGACCTATCCGGAACCCAGCGGCGAAAGTGCGGAAGAGGAGGACGAGGATGTCCTCGAGCGACAAGAACGCCATGTCGCGGAGCGCCTGGCATCGGTCTGCAATCAACACTTGGGCCCGTGGATTCAGTGGCTGACCATCGCAGCCCAGTCGATGGATCTGCCTTCGCAGGAGGAATCGGAACTCGATTCCTCCATCATCGAGATCACAGAAGATACTCGCCAAGCCATCCAAGACGATGAAGCCGAGAGCTCGATCGAGATCGGCTCGATCGAGATCGGGAATGGCGAACCCTCCTCCAGCCCATCTGCGACCACCACAGATACGGCGGAGATCACCGAACTGCCAAAGGAATCCCCTAAGCCTGCCGCTCCGTCCAAGCTGACTCTGCGCGAACCATCTTCGCGGGAATCCGACGCGCGCGAGCCATCCTCTCGCAATTTGCGAGTCCCGCGCCCACTCAACGATTTGGGAGAATCCCAGTCGGAATCGCCTCGTACGTTATCGGAATCGATGAAGACCAAGGCCGTCGAAACTCCGGCGACGCGAAGTCTCAAGTCATCGAGCGAAGACATGCGCGACTATTTGGCTCAAGAGGAACCGACCGCCAACAGCATTCGCAGCTCAAGCGATGATCGGTGGCAAGGTGTGGATGCCGATCGAGCCGCCAAGCCGGAGACACGAGAGTTATCCGAACGCCCAGTTGTTAAAGCGCCAGTAGTGGTCCCCGAAGCCAAAGAAAAATCGAAAGCCCCAATCGCCGCATCCATGCAGAGGCGATTGGAGCGCGTAGACGATTGTTTGGAGTATTACCTGAAGAACCCGGAAACGACGACGGCGCGTTCCCCTTGGGCGGTGATGCATGCATTGCTCCCGTTCGGAGCGGATTACGAACTCGTGGGCCCGAACGGGCGTGTCAATGCGATTGGCTGGATGTGTCACAACGGCCTATGCCGCACACAACGCATCTTTACTCCACGCGGCAACTCCTTTGTCCCGAACGTAGGTGGCGGAGTTCAAGGGCATGAAGGGCAGTTCCTGGCCATCTTGGCTCAATGTCAGGTACCACTCGATTACCCCATTCAAATTGGTAATCGCAAATTCAAGGTTGAAGACTTGGTGCGTTATGAAATGGCGACTTGCAAGGAGAAATCGGAGCTGACGTTCAAGCTGATCGGGTTGTCTTATTACGTCGACTCCAACAAGCAGTGGCGATCCAATGACGGCAAGGTATGGAGCATTCAAAAGCTCATCCAAGAGGAGCTAGCGCAACCGATCGTCGGTTCCGCATGTGGTGGAACGCATCGATTGATGGGATTCTCGTTCTCGGTGCGACAACGCGAATTGCAAGGTCAACCGATCAACGGTCAATACGCGCGGGCCGCGAAGTTTGTGAACGAATACATCCGGTATACTTGGCAACTCCAGAATCCGGATGGGAGTTTTAGCACCAACTGGTACGAAGGACGTGCCAACGAGCCGAACGAAGAACGCAAGGTACAAACCACGGGGCATATGCTTGAGTGGTTGATGTTCACCGTTGCGGACGACGAGTTGACGAGTGCTCGGGTGGAGAAAGCAGTCGACTTCTTGCTAAGCAAGATCAATGATCGTCGGGAGCACAAATGGCCGATCGGTCCGCGCGGCCATGCCACGCGCGCGTTGGCTTTGTATCAAGTCCGCATTCAGGCCCTTTTGGAGCAGAGAACGCCGGGAAGTTCCGCGAGTGACGCAACGATCGCCATCAAGCGGAACGTCGGGGATGCTCCCTCTGCCGATTCCAACTCCGTTTCCTCGAGTAGTCCGGCTCCTAGCGGCAGCCGAGAGGCGTCTGTGTCGACGAATCGCAATCGCGTCAGTACTCCTGCGGCCAGGCCTGGAAATCCGCCGGCAACTCGCTCGACGGGGCGGTCCAATCGCCGGTTCCGCGGCTGATTGTAACGGTTGTAGGAGGGCGATTTGCCAAGCGATGGGGTGTGAACTACTCTGGAGAGGCGTTCGCGGCATGTTCAGTTTCTCGGCCAGCCTACCCCTTTACGGTCATGTTCACTCTGATTTCCTACCTCTGGATCTTGTTCATGTTGGCGGTCTTGATCACTCCCATCGTGATCGGCTTGATGAACAAGCCAAAGAAAGCCAAGTCCGCGGCGACCGAACCGAGCCTCGAAGGTATGGGTGCGCCTGAAGAGCAGCAAGTGCTCGACTTTGGGGATGAGCTGGCGCAGATGGATTCGAAGTAGCGGCAGCGCGGGTCCACCGTCTGGCGACGGTGGCTACGGGCAGGATCGAGAATACATCAGTGGCGAGCGGGGGATGTGAATCCCCTGTGTCTCGGTATTGAGATCCGAGTCCCTATGTTTCGGATATTGCTGGACGTATGCGGAGTAGAGGAAACAGTGGGTTAACACCCACCGCTCGCCGATCGTAGCGGCCGGGGACGCCAATCGTAGCCACGGCCGCGGAGGCCGTGGATGTTTGCGCGTGAGGTCCACCGTCTGGCGACGATGGCTACGAGAGATGGAGCGAAAAGGAGCGGGTCCACCGTCTGGCGACGATGGCTACGGGACAGGAAACAGTGGGTTTACACCCACCGCTCGCCAATCGTTATGGGGCAACGCGTTCGGCGATACGGAGTTTGGCGGATCGGCTGCGTGGGTTGGTATCCAACTCTTGGGCACTGGCCGTGATCGGTTTCTTGGTGATCACACGCAGATCCGAATGCTCACGCATGGCATGCTTCACGATGCGGTCTTCGAGGGAGTGGAACGAGATGACGACCAAACGTCCTCCGATGGCGAGGCATCCTGGCAGATGCTTCATCGCATGTTCGACGTGTTCTAACTCGCGGTTGACGGCGATGCGAAGGGCTTGAAAGGTACGAGTCGCGCTATCGACTCGTCCATGCACGCGACCTGGAACAACGCGATGGATCAAGTCCGCAAGCTGTTTGGAAGAAACGATCGGGTCCGAAAGTCGACGTTCGACGATGGCTCGTGCGATACGCCGTGAAAAGCGTTCTTCCCCATACTGATAAATCGTATCAGCGATCTCCTTTTCGCTCTTGATGCGCAAGAAGTCCGCCGCGCTGATACCTGTCGTGGGATCGAAGCGAAGATCGAGCGGACCGTCGGTACGAAACGAGAAGCCGCGATCGCTCTCGTTCAGTTGGTCACTCGACAAGCCAAGATCGAGGAGGATGCCATCGACGGCGGCGATCCCCAGCGAGGTGAGGACTTCAGGGATGGTGCAATAAGAATGTGGAGCCAGGATCCATCGACAATGATTCGGTGAATGCAGGGACCAGCCCATCGGAAACTCGGTTGCGAGAACACCGAGCTCGGACTCCAGCATCGGCCGGAGCCGATCCACCACACTCGGATCGCGATCGAACGTCAGCAAGGTATCTGCAGGCTGTAGGATCGATGCCAATCGTCGGGCATGGCCTCCACCTCCCAAGGTACCGTCAACGAAGACTCGCGGCGCGGACCGTGGCTCGTGCGGGGCCTGACCAAGCAATCCTGATAGGACTTCTTCGACAAGGACGGGAACGTGTACGGTAGCAGGGTTCACGCCTCGCACCAACCAAAAAAAGGAGAGCCATCAGGAAAAGAAAAAAGCCGGTCGGGGACAGCGTCTTGCGAGACCCATCGCAGCATGCACCCTGATATTCCTTTCAATGCGCCGTGCTGGATCGAACCGTGACCGGGACCCCATGGTCCGTAACGCGATTCGTTATTGGAGCGTGCGTGTGACTTCCTGTGGCAGGCAACCGATCTCTGCTTCTTGACCGATTGATCGGTTGAGTCCGTGGCCGCGAGACTCAAACCAACCCGCCCCATTCGTCACACATCGCTTCGATGGGAAAGACGCCGCACTCACCGACCGGCTACGATCGTTCGAATTGCGACTCGTTCTACGATATCCTATCGCCCCCGATTTTGGCTACTCTCTTTTCGCGGATCTTGAGCCCGAAAGCCTGGACTTTTCCACGATTTGATAGCATGATGCCTGCTTCTGGTGCGGTAGCGACACTCTGACTTCACGACTTAACTAACTACGAAGACTCGGGTTACGACCCCATCCCCCAATGAACCCACCGGACCGGCTGGCATTAGTGTTCTTAATGATTTGTTTTGCTTGTGGGGTGGGCTTGGCGGGATGGCGGTTGTTTGGGCCGGGCCGGTACACCCTGTTGGAGAGGCTTTTGTACGCGCCGTGTTACGTGGTGGCACGCATTCTGTGGCGAGTTCAGATCGCATGGTCTCCGGAGTATGGAGTTGGATCCGAGCCGGAACAGCGGCAGGCAGATCGGTTGTTGTCCGATCGGATGCAAGGTGGTGGGGTGTTGGTTGCAAACCATTGCAGCTCGATGGATCCGTTCTTTGTCCAGTTGTGTGCAGGGAGACGCGTGCATTGGATGGTGGCCTCCGAGTATTTTCGAGCGCCGGTCGTTGGATCGTTGTTGCGCGCGTTTGAAGCGATTCCAACGCATCGCGGTGGAGTCGATACGGCTTCGACGAAACAAGCCATGGCGTTTGCGAGGCAGGGTCGATTCGTGGGGATGTTCCCCGAAGGCCGGATCAATCGGACGGGACAACCGTTGATGACCGTTCGTCCCGGGGCAGCCTTGGTTGCGTTGCGGGCGCGGGTACCGATTGTTCCCATATGGATCGAGGGAGCGCCGATTGGACCATCGATCTTTAGCGCGTTGTTTCGGGCTGCGAATATACGGGTGTTTGTGGGCCCTCCAGACGACTGGGGATTGCGCGAAGCGGCCGCGAGCGATCGCGCCGATCGTTCGATTGCAGAAGAGTGGATCGCTCGAGTCATGCTCTCGTGTGTCGCGAGATCGGGGAGAACGGTCCAAGATGTCTCCTTGGCCGGACGTCATTGGGTGAAAGAGAGTGAGTGAGTAGAATCAGGTCATGAATACGATCCGAAGCTTTGGTGGGAGAGGGAACGCGATGAGGCTTGCAACTTGGGTGAGTGGTTTCTGTGTCGGCATTGCCAGTATCGCTCCCTCGCCGCTCCGCGCGCAGGAGAGTCAACCGAGTACGGCATCTCCGGTATTCGAGGATGGTCAAGCTCAAGTCGTCCCCGCGTTCAAGGAGAATTGGGTCGAACATGATCTGTTCGTGGAAACAGAGTTTGATTCCGATGGCGACGGCAAGTTCGACCGTGTGCATGTGAGTGTGACCAGACCGCAGGCGACGGAGACGGAAGGGGTACGCGTTCCAGTCATCTATCAATCCAGTCCCTATTATGCTGGGATGGGTTCGACTCTTCCGGAGCATATGTGGAGTCCGCGTCAGAATCTGAGTGCGCATCCACCGAAGCATGAAACGCCTCCGGCCATTCCACAAACGGCCAAGCGTCCGCGATTGTCGGGAGAGCATCTTGGAGAGTGGGTTCCTCGAGGATTCGCGGTGGTTCACTCATCGTCGCCTGGAACAGGGTTATCTGAGGGATGTCCAACCGTGGGAGGGATTAACGAGTCGCTGGCTCCGAAAGCGGTGATTGATTGGTTGAATGGACGAGCTCGCGGCTTTACGAGTGTCGATGGCGATGAGTTGGTGGAAGCGACCTGGTCGACGGGTAAGGTCGGAATGATCGGTACGTCGTACAACGGCACGTTGTGTTTGGCTGCGGCGACGACGGGAGTGGAAGGGCTCGA
>JALOQW010000196.1 GCA_025459275.1 Pirellula sp. | reverse complement strand
GACAGACACTTTTCGCTGGTGGCTCATTTCAGAATGCCTGCTAATGCGACTTGAAGGGACGGCTTGGGATAAGGGGGCGCCAACGCGGGGACACACCCCGCGTCGGCGTCCGAGCGAAAAGTGTATGTCCCCGAGGGGCTCTCCGAGCGAAAAGTGTGTGTCCCCGAGGGGCTCCACCGTTCCCGGGATGGCTGTCCCGACGATCCGATCGATTACGAGCACGAGCACTGTCCGCTGTCGCGGACTGAGCACGAGCACGATGGCGGATCAGCCCGCCTGTGAGCCAACGAAAAATGCCGCGATGGAAATCGCGGCATTTAGGTGTGCTAGCCAGAACCGAATGGGTTCGGATTACTGTTGGACGCGGAGGCGCTTCTGGATATCGGTTTCCAGGACGCCGAAGACCGCTTCGTGGCGCTGGACCGACATTTGCAACGCGGCCAGCAATCGCTTGGCGGTGTAGAAATTCATGATGATCCGTTGCTTGACATGGATGGGATCCTTGGGAATGCCCACGGGTTGGGGATTCAATCCAAAGTCAACGATCAGTTCTTCGGGTGAGCCCGTTACACGACAGAAGTTCGCATACAGGGCGATCGCATCGTCATCCTTCACCTGAACTTGGACCGCCTGCTGCTGCTGGCGCTGAGTTTCTGGGGCGGGATCTTGTTCTACTTCGCTCGACATCAATTCATTCTCCAAGGAAAATCGACAAACAACAGGGCCTCAGCGACCTCGGCTCTCCATTTGTAGCATTTTTCTATGACAACGGGTGCCTCAACTTCAAAATTCAAAATTGAATGTTGTCATGAAATATCGATACAATCGCCAACCGAGGGATCTCCATTTCAAATGGACTTTGGCTTCGCCACGATAGCTGGGCCTGACCGGGATATCCTGCGATGTCAGGGCCACACGTACCTGGTAAGAAGTGCTAATCGGAACCGTTCGACCGGTTTCATCTGTTTTCGTATCGAGCGTCCCTCCCGCCGCAATGGCCAGTTGGGGGGGAGCTTCTTTGATTTCCGAAGTGGAAAAGCTAACGATCTTGCCTTGGATCGATTCCAATCGAGCTGACTCCAACATGATGCTGACTTCGTCACCCACATTGAGCAGATCTCGGTCATGCTGGTCGACGATCATGACTCCTTCCATGACGGGTTGGGGTGCGACCAGGCAAATCAAATCCCCTTCTTGAAAGTGGATATCGGTGTTGACTGGATCGAACGGATTGCCCGACCAAGAAGGGAGTTGTTCTTGAGCTTTGGAGGCTCGGCTATCGTCCTTGGGAGGAGGGCGAAAAATCACTCCGTCAATCGGACTACGAACAGTAAGGTTCTTGTATTTGTCATCCAAGACCGAGAAGACGTTCCATTTGGTCGTGACGTCTTCCTGCTGGATCCGCAGATATTTGATTTGCTCTGGATCGGACGCCGAGATGCGTTCGAGCTCTGACAGCTTGATGCGCGAGCTCTGGTACTCGCCCCATGCCTTGGTGCGCTGGTACTCAAGCTCGGAATTTTCGAGCTGGCAAATGATCTCGTCCTTGGTCGTGTGTTGCTCGGGGCGTTTCTCCCACTGTTTTAATTTGCCAGCCGAGAGAGTCCGGACTTCCTTGGCACCTTCGGGTTGAATTTCCGTTGGACAATACACGTAGAAGGGAAGAGGGAAATACGCGATGAAGCCGAGGATGGCTGTCGCGACCGCAAGGCTGGTCATGACATTCCCTCTTTTGATCTTCGACGCTTTGCCAGGGGTTTTGAAAAACTTCACCGTTGCAATGACTCCCGGTACGATCATGCCAGCCACTCCCGCGATTGCAAACGCCCGACCTAAAGACTGCAAGCCATAAGGCTTCAACACGGCGTTAAGGAACATGATGATGCTGAATGCGACAAACCAACGATAGACAAAGGAAGCGACGGTGTAGAGGCCGAACAAGAATCGGTTGCGATGAGGCAGAAATGGATTTTCTTGCAACTCCAGACCCAAGCAATTCTTTTGAAACCATCGTTTCAGAATCTCCGTCGCCTTTTGCCTCAAATTCGGAATCTCGAGGATATCCATCAGGATGTAGTAACCGTCGAAGCGCAGCAATGGGTTGCCGTTGAAGACGACGGTGCTCACCGAACAGATGAACATGACGCTCAAGCATAAAAAGTTGAACATCCCATCTTCACTGAACCACCAAAGGAATGTGGCGATCGATGCCAAGATCAACTCGACGTACATTCCGGCCGCGCCAATGAAAACACGCTGCCATTTATTGGGCAGCATCCAAGAATCGGATACGTTGCAGTAGAGACAGGGGGTGAAGACTAAAAACATCAGCCCCATCTCATGGCATTCCCCGCCGAATTTCTTGCAACTGAGTCCGTGGCCAAACTCGTGGCAGATCTTGACCAGCCCCATGGTCAGTCCCAGCCAGATCCAATTGTTAGCTGCAAAGAACTGCTCAAACGTCGGAAGCTTGCCTCGAAAGTCTTGGTAGTTGACCAGCACCAACGATATGGCGGCCAAGCCGACGCACAGGAACAGCATCAATGCCCATGTGGTGAACAACCAGCCAAACCAAGGAAGCATCGCCGTCAGGATTCGCTCCGGGTCGATCCCTCGAAAACGAATCGCGAAGATGTTGGACAGCTTGCTCATCAGCTCGCGCCGCTTCTTCTGCTGGCCGCGTCGACGAAGTGGTTTCCCCTGACCGCTGGAATGAGAAATGACCAGTCCGCTGCGGTGCAACATACCGATGAACTGTTGCAGATCCTGGAGAGAAATGCGTTGAGGTGCGAACTCTGCCTGGAAGCGTTCCTTGATGGTCTGAAGCGATGTCTTTCCGTCCAGCATGTTAAGGATCGCGAACTCTTCCTCATGGAAACGGAAGTAGTTTAGCCCCACCGGTTCCTTCACGACCCAATAGACCCGACCGTGATACTTGTGACGACGTGATTCCAGGTCAGGGCGACGACGCAACCGCAGCGGGCGCATCGCGCTGTTGACCAGGGAATCTGCCATCGTCGTCATGGTGTATCAACTTCTGATGAGATTAGCGGTTTGGATAAATTTCAACCGTAGCATTCATCTTGCCACGGAAGAGAAACTGGCCGTTAACGACCCGGTTCTCAATCTCGACCCAGACGCCGTACTCGTTCTTTCCATCCACAGCAACCGAAGTCTCTGGCTCGACAAATCCCACCACTCCGTTGACCGCTTCGACTTGTCCAGGCTGCACCTGCACATAAACCTTAGCGGAAGCTCGTTCGAGGATGTTGGGGGAATCATCAATCTGAACGCGTCCGCGAACGCGGAAGGTCTCGAGTGAAACCAAACGAAGGATTTCGTCGCCACCTTTGACCCATTCAAAGTTTTCTTTTTCGGTCTTGGCCACGATGCCGGTAAAGGGTGCGCGAATCGTACGCAACTCCACTTGGACGGCGGACGCGTTGAGTTTGGCTTCGCTGACTCCGACAGCTGCCTGATTGATCTTTTGTTCTCGACGCGAGACATCGATCGAAAATTTGGATTTGATCCATTCCAAGCGTTTGCGTTCGTATTCATCGATGTTCGCCACTTCGCGCTTGTAAAGGTCCTCGGTTCTCGTGTAATCCGACCGAGCAACTTCTTCCGAGGCGATTGCGAACTTGATTTGGCTTTCGTCCTCCGCCTTGAGCTGCGCAGACTCCAATTCTCTTCGAGCGATCTCTTGTTCTGCCCGGGCCAAGCGATTATCGATCTCCAGCATGATTTTGTCTTTTTCGACAACCGAACCTTCATCGACAAGGAACTCGCGAATCACCCCATCCGCCTGTGCCACGACCTTCACATCGTGCACGAATGCCAAGACTCCTTTGAAGGTAATGGCTCCAGACGAAGTTCCCTGCCGACCGCTTGCTGACGGAAGACCACTTGCTG
Source organism: Pirellula sp. (assembly GCA_025459275.1). Classification (GTDB taxonomy): domain Bacteria; phylum Planctomycetota; class Planctomycetia; order Pirellulales; family Pirellulaceae; genus JBKCUI01. The sequence goes on along the minus strand of JALOQW010000196.1, from coordinate 3,886 downwards.
ACGGAAGACCACTTGCTGACGGAAGACCGACGGCAGCCGGCACGGGGACTCCGGTGATTGGGACTCCGGTGACTGGAACTTGGAACCCGTCAGGGGATTGTCCTGCGGGGCGTTGAGGGCTCGCATACGGTGACTCGCCCGTCTCTTGTTCGAAGGCAGCCAAACGCATGGCATTCGCCGAAGGAGACGGTACAGCGACTTCGTCCACCGGCGTATCGATAGGAGGCAATGCAGCCGGGTTACTTGTGGGCTCCGATGCAGGAACGCCCATTGGCAAGGCGGCGGCGTTGTTGGAAGTAGGTTCGTTGGCGACCCACCACCAAGCTGCTCCTGTTACCCCGAGAACGAGGAACGACATCAGCATCAGCATGCGTTGCGCGAGTTGCGATGATTCCATATGGTGTCTTTTCCTAAAACAGAACGTTGGCTCGAATCCACTCGATGACTTCGTAGAAACAGACGAAGGCGACGCTTCGTTTGCCGCACTTCACATCCGCCATGACTTGCACGCCAGGTCGCTTTGTGATGGCCAGCATGGTTTCATCGTTCGGAATGCATCGCAATTTCACAACGGCGCCGTCTTCTGAATCGAGCTCGGCTCGCTGTCCAATCCCATCGCGATACAGTTTGCCGTAGTACTTGGTCTCGGGTGCCGTCCTGAGGATGATCTCAACATCCAAGTACTCCTTCCCTTCCGTGTCTTTCTTGCTTTCGGTTGCGAAACCATAGTCGAGATACCGCATCCTCTTCTCCGGCATCAAGATTTCGATTTCCCATGGGCCTTCGGTATCGGCGATATTCATGAGGACTTGACCGGTCACGACCGGTCTTGCGTTCAGCACTTTCCGAACATCCCATGTCGTTACGATGCCTTGAATCGGACTGAGTCGCTGAAGGTCCTGTTTGCGCTTTTCAAGGATCTTGAGTTCTTCGGCGCGATTGAGAACTTCCTGTTCTGCTTGCTTGACGTCCTGGTCGTACCGGATGCGGTCCGCGTCGGTTAAGCGTGTATTGTCGTTAAGGAGTCGCTTGAGTTCGTAGGCTTGGGTTTGGGATTGGCTCAATTGCCCGCGGGTCATTTCAATCTGATGCGCGAGTTCCGCATTCTTCATGATGACCAAGGGCTGGTTTTCTTGGACCTGGTCACCGTGGTCAACCAGTACTTGTTCGACTTCCCCATCGGTGTGGGCGAACACTTGTCGTTCAATCGTCGCCTTGAGTTTTCCGTTCCCCTGCAAATCGAAGTCCAGCGGGACGAAGAACATCGCCGCGATCGCTGCGCCAATCAGGCTCATGATTGCAAGGGTTCGAGGCAGGGCAGAACCACGGAAAATCCAGAGCCCACGGTCCAAGAACCTCCACAGAGGCATGAACAGAATGTTGCTGTGGTCTTGTGCGTTCGAGAGGGCGCGACATGCGTGTTCATAAACCAAATCGACACGTCCTTCGAGCGTTGGTCGCGACAATTGGGTTTCAATCTGCTCAACGATCAGAGCCCCGATGATGTTTCGACGAACACGAGCTTCGTTCGATTCGTTCCGTTGTGCCAAAACATCCCCTTCGATTTGTCGCTCGGGTTGACGGATGGGTAGAACCGTCACCGTCCGACCATGGGAGATGTCGACGTAGTCTTCGATGGCTTCTTCGATTTGCGGCGGCAAGTCTTCGGTGGATCCGTCATACCAAAGGGATTCACCACTGCGAACGACACGCGTTGCCAATGTATTGAGTGCCTGGACCGTATTCGATCGATTCTCGATGGAGTCTTGTCCCGAGATGGCAATAACCTTGGCCTTGCCGTGCTTCATGATGGCCACACTGACACGATCGCAGTCGATCAGTCGTCGGCCTTCGTTCGCGATGGTGAAGGCAGTGTCTTTCAAGTCCAGGTTGTCATGGACCAGTCGCGCAAATTGATCCGACTGCTGCCAGAGTTCTTGTCGGTTGGAGACTTCCTGGAGCGTGTGGCCTTTGATCCAATCGCTGATCAACTTTGCCATGTGCTCCACGAACTTGAGATACCCGCGCTGGGCATCCGGTGCGGAATCTGGGCGTTGGAAGATTTCGATCAAGCCCACCATCTGTTTCGGTGACTGCAAGGGAGCTGTCACCAACAGAAAGCGAGTCGGGTTCCCTTCCCCCTCCGCCAGAGAGCTTGACATGGGGGGGACCAACTCACCCCGTCCCTGCATCACCAACCGGGACAAAAGGCGTCCGTGTTGGATCGCCTCCTCGTTTTGGGCATCGATCAAATTCGGCGAGATTTGAATTTGGTGAGCCAAGCGAAGACCCGATTCACCTTCCAGAAGCCAGATAGCTCCGCCGACTGCCGCGAGCGCGTTGACAACGCGCTGCAATACCGCAGGATAAAATTCCGTTGCGGGCATATTCGACTTCGACAGTTCCACAACCTCGTTCACCAGGCTGCGAATCTGCCGTTTGGTCGTCTCAATGTTTTCTTCGGTGGGTCCGGACGCCATAGCCGACCATTCGTTAGGGATCTTCTGAAACAGGGATAATCATCGTACGCGCAAAGTTCCGACGATTTCGCAAATTTAACAACATAGGGGGGGAACGAAGAGTACAAAAGGAGGAAATGTCGCAACTCCTTAACGAAAGCCCCCTGACAGGTCCAAATTCACCGGTTAGGTGGAATACGAAGACCTTTCGGGTTCGGATGATCGAACCAGGGACAAATGCTTGCGCCACCGTTGGTTGTCGGTCGCGGGAAAATCGGTCCTGAAGTGGACACCTCGGGATTCTGTCCGAAACAGGGACGCGGTCGTCATCATCAAACTGACCGTGAGTATGTTCTGCAATTCCCAGGCTTCGACGGTATCCAGATCATGAGATAGGACGTAACTGCAATAGCGTTGAATCTCGTGCAGGGCTTCCTCAAGCCGATCGCGGCGGCGCTGGACCCCGACGGCACGCCACATCAACGAACGGACCGAATTGCGAATGTCGGCTAGATCGATCGGCAACGAAGATGGGGTCCGTGGCGGATTTTCGATCGGCAGCACTCGCAACTCCCGATCGGTATCCTTCATGGCCGACGCCGACGCATGACGACCCGCGACGGCGCCAAAGACCAGTCCTTCCAAAAGGCTGTTGGAGGCAAGTCGATTGGCACCGTGCAAGCCACTGCTGGTCACTTCCCCTGCCGCCCATAATCCGGGTAAAGAAGTTCGAGCAGTCCGATCGACCCATGCTCCACCAATCATGTAGTGAGCACCGGGCCGTACCGGAATCGCATCCTTAGCGATATCCAGTCCGAAACTCTGGCAAACTTTGGCGATGCCCGGAAACCGCGATCGAACGTGGTCGGGATCCAGGTGCTTGAGGGTCAAGTACACACAGGGGGACTGAGTCTTCTCCATTTGGCTCACGATCGATTTGCTCACGACGTCTCGTGGAGCCAATTCCAGCCTTGGGTCATAGTCTCCCATGAAGCGGTAGCCGGTGGAGTCGATCAAATGCGCTCCCTCTCCTCGGATCGCTTCGGTAATGAGCGTTCGGGAGCTGCCGGCAATATACAGCACCGTCGGATGAAACTGCATGAATTCCATGTCGCGCATCCGAGCCCCGGCACGAAAAGCGATGCCATGCCCGTCTCCGGTAGCCACCTTCGGATTCGTTGATTCGCGAAACACCTGGCCACACCCTCCGGTGCACAGAATGGTTTCTTTCGCCCAAACCAGAACCGGAGCCCGCTTTGCAATCGATACAACCGCACCACAACAACGACCTGCATGGGTCAGCAGGTCGACCGTAAAGGCCTCCTCGAAAACCTCGATGTTCTTCAGGCCACGCGTGTGGGCGATCATGGCCCGCATAATCTCCTTCCCGGTCGCATCGCCCAGGGCGTGGATGATGCGCTGATGGG
>JALOQW010000532.1 GCA_025459275.1 Pirellula sp. | reverse complement strand
ACGAAGCGGACTTGGTTGCCCTCCCATCGGTCCCGATGGACAAAGCGCAGGATCTTCTCTTCGCGATCGAACGATTGGTCGAGCGGCTCGATAAGGCAGAGGAGGTCATTCGACGTCAGGAAGCGGAGTTGGCTACGGCTGTCCTGGTTACGTCTCATCCCGATCGTCAAAGGGAAACGGCCGATCGCCTCGAGTCCATTCTCGAAAGCACCTCTCGTTCAATCGGTGCAACGGCAGCTGCCATCTACCTCTTGGATGACTCGACTTCCCATCTGAAGATGCGATCTTGTGTGGGATTGCCTCGCAGTCGATTGTCAGAACCTGCTCGGGAGTTGCGGGGCTCCCTCGGTGATCTCGAAGCCTTGCTGGGGAATGCTGTCTTGCTCACCGACATTGAGATGATGCCGGAATGGCCAAGTCCTGAGTCCTTCGGTGCCGCCTTGGTTGTTCCGGTCGGTACCTCGTCGATGCCGCACGGAACGATCTGGTTCTGGTCCGAGAAACCTCGCTCCTACAGTCCAACGGAGATCGAAGTAGCCAATCTTGCGGCCGGGAGAGTCATGGCGGAAATCGAACAATCGATCCTGGGGCACGAAGTCTCGCGCTCGCGAGAGGTTCAAAAGCAAATCGATACAGCGAGCGTCACTCAAGCCAGCATGCTTCCGGACATGCAAGTCCTACACGAAGACTTCGATATCGGCGGCTGGACCTATCAAGCCGAAGGTCTTGGGGGGGCATTTCATCACTGGGATATTGTCCCCAACGGTATGATGACTTTTGCTATTGGTCAGGCGTCGCAAGGTGGGCCAGAAGGGAGCATTGTTGCGACCAGCTCGCTGGCAATGATTCGGACCCTTTGGAATCAAGGCTCCTCTCCTTCGCAAATCCTTCGAGCGATCAACGACCTGAATTGGAGCATGACAGACGCCGACTGGAGAATCGCCCTGTCGCTGATTCAATTCAATCCCATGACCGGATACGGCTCCCTCTGCAACGCAGGGGAGATGCAAACATTTATCGTCTCCTCTCGAGGCTTTCGCCCCATCGGGTCTCTCAAGCCACACGTTGGGGCACAACCCGACAGTGAGTATTCTGCATCAAGATTCATCCTGCAGCCTGGCGAGATTCTGGTCTCTTATACTCCCAATCTCTTCGGGAGCAACGTTGCTGGACAAGCCGCGCCTGCCAGATCGCGTGAAGCGAGGGAGCAAGGTCGGCTGAATGAACTGACAGACAAACCCCTCGATCAAACGAGTCTACTGAATATCGTACGGGATCTCTGCGACGAATCGGCAAACGACATTACTGGGTACTTGGCGCGGCTCTTGACGCAGCCTATCAAGAACGCCAAACACCCGTTCGATCGATCACTGGTCCTGGTCCGCAACATTCGAAAGCCCGTACCTTAATAGTTTGGCCGGTTCCCAGTTCAAGGCATTGATTGGTGAGAATTGCGCTAAAAGGTCGATGGCTCTTGGCTGTCTACGGTACTTTTTCGATCAACGATTCGGTATCCTCTTCCTTGTGCGACGCTGTTGATCGTTGATGACTGCAACTTGGAAGATAACGTGATGAGATTTCCGAAAGCCAACGGAAACTTTTCTCCGATCGGTGCGACGGTCATCGATGGAGGTGTCAATTTCAATCTTTACTCGAGACACGCAACCGGAGTTGAACTTTTACTGTTCGACCGCGAAGACGACGCAATGCCATCGCGGGCAGTCACTTTGGATCCGGTCCTGAACAGAACCTATCACTATTGGCACATCTTTGTGCCGAAAGTCACAGCGGGGCAGTTGTACGGCTATCGCGTCGCCGGACCTTATGAACCTCACTGTGGCATGCGGTTTGATTCGCAAAAGGTTCTGCTGGATCCCTATGGTCGCAGCGTGGTCATACCTAAGGGATATAATCGAGTTGACGCTGGCCGCCCGGGCGATAACACTGCCACAGCGATGAAGAGTGTGGTTGTCGACCCCAGTGATTATGACTGGGAAGGAGACGCTCCTTTGCAGAGACCCTCTTCGACCACGATCATTTATGAGTTGCATGTGGGTGGCTTTACGAAGAACCCGAACTCGGGTGTGACCGAATCAAAACGCGGTACGTACGCGGGACTCATTGAGAAGATTCCCTACTTGAGGACACTTGGGATCACCGCTGTTGAATTGCTGCCGGTCTTCCAATTCGATGCGTTAGATGCTCCACACGGCAAAACAAACTATTGGGGATATGCTCCCATTTCCTTCTTTTCGCCCCATCACGCCTATAGTTCCGATCCAAACCCACTCGGTCCCGTCAACGAGTTCCGAGACATGGTCAAGGCGCTGCACCGAGCAGGCATTGAAGTGATCCTGGACGTCGTCTTCAACCATACATCCGAAGGAGATCATCGAGGCCCAACCAATTGCTTTCGCGGGATCGACAAAACTTCCTATTACATTCTTGAAGGTGGAGGCGAAAACTACGCCAACTACACACGATGAGGAAACACGCTGAACGCCAATCACTCA
>JALOQW010000195.1 GCA_025459275.1 Pirellula sp. | reverse complement strand
CCGGACCTGTCGGTCCGGGCTAAAGTTCTGCCGGTCCTCCGGACCTAAAACCGTCAAAGAGGCTCCGCTGGGGACAGACACTTCTCGCTGGTGGCCCATGGCAGAATGCCTGCAAATGCCAAGGGGACAATCGGTGCCTGTTCAAGCTACTATGCAGAACCTAGAGCGGTTTGCTAGCGTTTGGGCCGAGCGGGAGTAAGACGCCGAGGACCAGCAGACCATTGGCCCGGATTGCCCACTAATTTCAAGGTACGACGGACTTCCAGTCCGTCGCTAAAGCACTGACACGACGGACTGGAAGTCCGTCGTACAAAATCTCCTCAGCCCTAAGTTATAAATCTGACAAAGCACCACCCTCTCCAAAGCCCGGAGCGTCGCCGAGGGATTTTCTTCCACATCCCTACCATCCCGACAGGGATCCTAGGCCCCTGCGCCCCCCGATCCAGCAAAAGCAAAAAAATCGATATTTTTGCCGCGATCGCTCGATTGGACACTTGGTTTCTGCAGAGGCACCACCTGCCCAAAAACCATGCAGGCATTAACACACCCCTCCCTCGGGGGAGTGCCTAAATAGTGTGCAACGCTATCAAACAGACGTAAACTATTGATATCATTGGGTTTGCGAGATGCCTATTGCCTGCATTTCAAAGATGGGGACGTGCTCGCAGGTTGGGAGGCCATTTCGGGGCGACGAGGCTCAGAGGATGGGGTCACCAGGCTGGGAGGCAAGGAGTTCGGGGCCGTGGGTCGGGGTTCGAACTCTCTGTCCAGGTGACCCGCTACTCAGCTCAACCGCGTGTTGGGCCCAACATGGAAGGCAAGACGATATGGATCTTGAGTATCGCGAAGGCAGTGTCGAAGCAGCGGTTGCGTCAAACTCTGAAATGCCGGCGACCAAAAAAGCCCCGGAAGCGGGAGCCAAGCTCGCGGCGGAAATGAAGGTTTTCGATCAGGTGGCTGGGGAGTTTCAAGCCCGGCGCGATCTGGAAGCGCCGCACGATCAGCGGTGCCGGCAGGTCCTTGAGGAGGCTTCGGAATTGTTCGGTGTTGCCCCCACATGGACTGCCTTCTACCGAGCCGTTCTTGGCGTCGGAGGGTGCGCCCGATGCCTGTTTCCGACGGCGGAGGAAATGCATCAGTACGAGCAAAGTGATGTGCACGGAAAAGTGCTCGACATGATCACAGTACTTCGATCGCGTGACAATACGGAAGGGGACCCGTGCGAGCCGCAGCGGATGATCACGGTTCGCATCCCGAAGAGCATGCACGACAGCATTTGCCAAGAAGCCAATGACTTGAAAGTCAGTGTCAATAAGCTCTGCATTACTCGATTGCTGCAGCGCATTGAGCGAAAGCTGATCCCGACATCGACTCAGAAGCGGCGGGGGCGTCGTCCTGGAGCCGAGTATTCCAAGCCTTCGTCGGCAGAGGGTGCTTCCGAGGCCGATGTCACCCCTCGGGAGGTGGCGTTCGAGGCGGAAGTGAACTCATAGGCGACTCCCGTCAGCAACTCTGGGCGAAGCTACCGCTTGAGGGTACAATCAAAGGACGGGAAGCCGGGCAATCGCTGGCGCGACGGATTCCGTCGGCGCCAGAGGAAAGTCCGGGCTCCAAAGAGCAAGATGGTCGATAACGTCGACCGGCCGAAAGGCTAGGGAAAGTGCAACAGAAAGCAAACCGCTGGACCGTTCGTTCGGTTCAGTAAGGGTGAAACGGTGGAGTAAGAGCCCACCAGGGCGAGAGGTGACTTTCGCTGCTTGGCAAACCCCATCTGGAGCAAGATCCTGCAGAACGAGTCTGGGAAACCGGACCCATTGCTGCTCGCAGTGGTCTCGTTCGGGTAGATCGCTTGAGGTGGCGAGCAATCGCGATCCCAGAGGAATGATTGCCCGCTTGTCATGTGTTTCGGCGCGTGGCAAGTGACAGAACCCGGCTTACAGGCTTCCCGTTTTTTTACATTGGTTTCAATTTATTGCGTTTGCCTCCACCTTTGGAAGCTTGATGGCTGAAGCGCCGAGAGACGACGGGCCGAGAGACGACGGGCAGGGGCGATTCGTGTTTGCGGCGTTTGCTGAGCTGTCGCTGGGGCTGGTAGGGGTTTTCCTCGGATGGTGGCTCGGTCCGAGTCCGCACAATCACATTCCACGTTGGTGGGATCTTGGTGGACTGAGCGAGGGGCTCATCTTAGGAAGCTGTATCGGGGCAGTCCTTGCTGCTGGGATTCTGGCGGCATCGAGGTTTCCGCTCAGCGGTCTTCGAGAGCTCAATCAATCGATGGAACTTCGATTCCGAGAGTTTCTGTCCCAGATGTCCTATGTCCAACTTGGGGTTCTGTCGATGGCGGCCGGGCTTGGCGAGGAGATTCTGTTTCGAGGCTGGCTGCAGCAGGGATTGATACGTGTTCTTGATGCGCACGCAGACCCACTGCTTATTGCGTTGGCCTTGGTCCTTGCATCCTTCCTTTTTGGGTTAGCGCACCCCATCAGTCCTCTCTATATCCTATTGGCGACGGTCATGGGGGTGTTCTTGGGGGGAATCTACCTGTTGACAGGAAATCTGCTTTGCGCCATTGTCGCGCATGCCGTCTACGATGCAGTCATCCTTTGGAAGTGGAAGCGAGACATGGAAATAGAGAACGCGATGGGAGAGCCGAAGTGAATCTGAAAGAACTGGTCAGCGATCCGGCCTGGCTGTTCGATCTTGGTTTCTCCGTCCGCAAATGGAAAGGAGGCCAAGCGGACCCACAGCATCCCGATTCTTGGAGTTTAGGAGCTGCCTATCGCATTCCTGCCTTTCAGGAGTTGAGTAACAAAGAGCGGCCGGGCACGTTCGCCATGGCTTGGTCGCAGCATGCCATCTTGATGGAAGTGGGATGGGAACACGCATTGCCCATGTCGAGTCCAATGCCCAATGTCCAGCTTGATTTTTATATCGATACGCGTTGCAGTCGAGGAATTCACAGAGCCAACGCACATTGTCATTACTTCCAGTTCCGATGGAGGCAAGATTTCTTCAAAGCCGTTACCAGCGATGTGATGGTGGTTCGGCCTTTAGTCATATCCCGCGCGAAAGCCTATCCAGGGTATCCCAATGTTGGGCAGGTCCGAGGGTGGATTACGGCAACGGAAAAGCAGATTCTCTTGAAGCTCATGATTCCTTACGAGTCCCTCTCAGGCTGTGACCCGGTGGAGTTTCCGGAATGGAGTGTGATGTGTTTGGTTACCGATGGTCGCAAGCGATTCAGTTTGGCCAGGCATATGTCCACGGTGCCATTCGATGATCCGAGTCTGTGGTGCTGCGCGCGGTTAGTGGAGGCTTAGGATGCTCGAACTGACCTTGAAGCGATCGTTGGAGCAACCTGTCGATGGCTCGCGATTGTCACCAAACCTCATTGGTACGATGCCTTTGACCGACCTATTGGCATTGCCCATGCCATCCCCTGGTAACGATTCGATTCGACTGGACGACTTGTTTTGGGTCCGATGCCTCAGTGGTCCTTCGGATTTGGTAATGCTTCAAGGGGACTGCCGGCAGATTCACGGGCTGGCTACTCAAATGTCCGGCGGCACCCTAGTGATTGATGGGCATGCGGGGGACCGTCTTGGAACAGGCATGTACGGAGGGTTTGTCTTGGCGGGAGGGGACGCGGGCGATGAAGTAGCCATGGGAATGCGTGGTGGACTGCTCGCCGTGTCACAGAATGCAGGAGACCGATTAGGGGCACCTATGCCGGGAGAGCGATCCGGGATCCGTGGCGGTGACATTCTCGTTGGGGGGAGCGTGGGTTCACGAGCCTGTGAACGCATGCGGCGCGGCACCGTCTGTGTCGGAGGTCGGATCGATGATTATCTTGCGGCGCATATGAATGCTGGAACGGTACTTGCATTGGGGCCAGTGGCGGGACAATGGGGAGTCGGGATGCGTCGAGGGACTTTGCTGTTCGCGGAGGAGCCTACCGGCCCAACACACGCATCATGGTCGAGCAGTCGCAGTCTTGAGTTGAGTTTTCTTCCTTTGGTTTGGAATCATTTGCGATCGATCCAGGAACAGCTCGAGTCGATCTCCTCGCTGGTCAACCGATCGCTTTGGAAGATGTTACCGATCCCGAGCACTCGTTGGGTGGAACGCCGCATCGGAGACATGAACTTCGATGGCAGAGGCGAGGTCTTGATGCTTCAGCGACTTAGTTCCACGTCGTCTGCTGCGATTTCCAGAGACCAAGATTCCGAATCTCCTAGCTCTCACACCTAAGCTCTCTCACCTAAGTTGAGGAATAGCGCAAGAAATGAGTCCCCGCATTGGAATCTTCGGTGGGTCCTTTGATCCCATTCATCTTGGCCATTTGATCATGGCCGAGTGTTTTCGCGAATCGATGGGTTTGGATAAAGTCGTGTTTCTTTTGGCCCACATCTCTCCTTTCAAAACAGACGCGCATCCGACTGGTGACAAGCATCGATTGGAGATGTTGCGATTGGCGATCAGTGGCAATCCATTCTTTGAAAGTGATGATCGGGAGATTCGGCGAGGTGGAGTCAGTTACACTGTCGAGTCGTTGCAGGCCATCCGCGAGGCATCGCCAGATGCTGATCTCTACATGATGATTGGATCGGATTCACTGAAAGGCTTTCATGAATGGCGTGAGCCTCAATCCATTCTTCGTCTTGCAAAACTGGTTGTTGCGCATCGCGGTGGTTCAGGCATCATTGATTGGAGCGATATCGAGAAAATCGCACAGCCCGAACATTTGGATACGATCCGAGGACGAATCCTCGATGCTCCTCAGATTGAGATCGCTTCACGGGACATCCGGCGCAGGGTTCGCGAGGAGCGAACGATTCGATATTTGGTTTCTCCAGCTGTCGAAGCCTATATTTACGAAAATCGACTGTGGATGGAGAGTACTCTGCCCCATGGTGTTTGAGGGTCCCGGAAGGTCAGCGCAAAATGCTTGGTACGGGAGGGCGATCGCTATTCCAGATTCGCAGTCCTCATTTCAAAGAGGCTTCCAATGCCTCATTGCAATCGCGGGCAGGCTCTGATTCGAGGAGAGCTCGATTCGATGGCAAGGATTGCTCATCGACCCATGCAGTCCAAAATGCCCCACCAAGTCATGTTCCAGTTTTTCGAAAATCTTGTGCACCATCCCGTAAAGGGTTACGATACTCCCAACGAAACATCCATCGCAATCGCGTCCGGAGCGAACCGTCGCGGTGAAAACAGCCCTTGTTCGATGACTCCATAACGGAATAGCGAGCTTTTTCGTTTCAGTTTTAATGGCCAGCCATCCGAGACGTATCCATTGCTCTTATCACAAGTGCCTGACGGTCTACTTTGGCAAAGTGATGAATGCGCTATTCAATCGCTGGTTTTTTTGGAGCCGCGGCTTCCATCATTTCAACAGCCGCATTGAGGAGTTCTACGAACAATCCGCCAATTATACGTTGGCGTCGGTGAACAATCACTGTCTTGACCTCGATCGGATTGGGGATTGCAGGATCACTCGATTCGTACGCGATCCTCGCGATTTGATCGTGTCGGGTTACTTCTACCACAAGCGTGCTGCTGAAGCCTGGTGCGACATCAGGAACCCCTCGGACAGTGACTGGATGGTCGTCAATGGAACGGTTCCCAATGGGATCCAGCCCAATCAGACATTTGCAGAGTATCTGCAGTCCATCTCCAAGGAAGATGGGCTGATCGCTGAGATCGATTTTCGCCATAAACACTTCGAATCGATGATGCGTTGGCCCAACGAGGATCCCCGAATTCTGACCTTGCAGTACGAGAAAATTATCGGAGCGGAGCAGATTGCCTTTCGCGATATGCTTCGATTCTATGGCTTCTCCCCAATGACAGTCGCGGTCGGTGTCGCTCTTTCCAAACGGTATTCAGCCGAGCAGCGAAGCAGCCGAACAAAACATATCCGAAACCCGCAGCCCAATCAGTGGAAAGAACATTTCACGCCGCGCGTCGAGCAATATTTCCTGAGCCGATTTCCTGATCTTTTAGCCAAGCTCGGCTACTGAGGAATTTGCGTTGTCAGCAACGACCAACAGTTACTGATTGGGACTGGCATAATACCAGCGACGGGACCACCGAACCTGATGTGGTCACCAAACCTGATGTGGCATGTACAACCTCTTGGCTTCATCCATTGCAACCGCGACGATGACAATGGAAGCGACGTCGCTAGGGTGTGATTGCCTGTTTGGCTCGTCGGATCAGCTCTTGGGCGAGTGCATGCGTGGGCGCTTCCGCAATCAATCGAACAATCGGTTCCGTGTTGCTGCCTCGCAAGAGCAGCCACGCATCGGGCCAATCCAATCGCACACCGTCCTCGGTGCTGACGGAGTCCGCTTGCAACTGATGTTTCAGCGCATCGATCGATGCGACGAGCTGATCTTTGGATAGGGTCATCTTGTCCTTGATCATCGCCATGGTTGGAAGTGTTTCGACCAATTCCGATACCGACTTTCCGGTGGACGCCATCAAGTCCAACACTTGAGCCATGCCAACGAAGCTGTCGCGGATCAATCCGACGCGAGGGTCAATTGGGCCGCCACTTCCTTCACCGCCATACAGGGCACCATGAGCCAGCATGGCGTCTACGACATTGGCTTCGCCGACTTTGCTGCGATAGAAAGGAACTTGGTGCTTTGCCGCCAGATACGCGGTCATGTTGCTGGAAGCGCAATTCGTGACCAGCGGGCCTCGTCCGTGCATTAAGGCTCGCATCATACACAGGACGCTTGTGTACTCTTCTCCGATATAGCGTCCGTTTTCGTCGAGAATCGCCAGTCGGTCAGCGTCGGGGTCCTGGCAGAATCCGATATCCAACGCGTTCTCCGTGACTGCGGAGCCGACATGGGCCAAGTTTTCTGCGATCGGCTCCGGTGGATGCTCGAAACGGCCATCGGGGATTTCACCCAGAATCGTTATTCCGCAGCCGAGCTTTTCGAGCAATCTTCGAGCCAGTATCGCTCCCGCGCCGTGGTTGCTGTCGACCAAAACTTGAAAATGCCTTTTGCGGATAGCGGCCGCATCAACGGTGGCCAGGATCCGGTCCAGATGCGGGGCATGGGGATCGGCGATGGGTGTTCGAGACCGAATGGATTCAGTCGGAGCCCACGGTCGCGCGCGATCGTGATACGCGTCGAGGACCCGTTTTCCGATATCGCCGGGAATGACGCGACCGTCAGGACCAAAAAGCTTCATCCCGTTGTATTCGGGCGGATTGTGGCTGGCGGATACCTGAATTCCCCCAGCCGCTTCCAAATGCCGGATGGCAACCCCGACGGTGGGGGTCGCGCAGACCCCTAAATCCAGACATTCCCGACCACATCCGAGGATTGCCGCTGCGATCGCGTCGGACAGCATCGGCCCCGTTGTACGGCCATCACGGGAAAGGGCGATGGGGCCTGGGGGGGCCTGGCTGCAAAAAGCTGCGGCGTATCGAATCGCAGTTTCCGGAGTCAATTCCGAGCCGATGACACCTCGAAGCCCGCTGATGCTGATGATGGGTTCCGCCATAGAGACTGACCAAAAACTCGCTACAAATGGAAAAACTGGAATACTTGGGAGGATTCGGTGACTTCTGGCCGTGCCGATCCTGCGTTGCTTGACACTCGAATTTAGCCGACTTACCATCGGATTCGCCCGGAAAATCTTAGGAAACCAGATTATTCGCAAGTATGCTAGGGGATAAGCATGAGTGCTCGTCCCCTCCTCGGAACACCACATCTCGGCTGACGTCATGGACTTAATGGGAATTCTCGTATGGCTTGCGGTCTTGGTATCGCTCGTCGTCTTCATTGTGATGGTGGTTAAATCCAATAAGCAT
>JALOQW010000194.1 GCA_025459275.1 Pirellula sp. | reverse complement strand
GTTCGGCAAATGATTCTGGCCAAGACCGAAGAAGCACGAAAATCGGCACTGGCCAAACTATTGCCCTATCAACAGAAGGACTTCGAGGGAATCTTCCGAGCGCTCGATGGTCTGCCCGCTTGCATTCGGTTGCTCGATCCACCGTTGCACGAGTTCTTGCCGCAATCCGACAACAAGAAGGGGCAAGAGGAAGTGGCCAAGCAGCTGGGTACAACCGCAGCCGAAGTGGCCAAGATGGTGCATGAACTGCACGAGTTCAACCCGATGCTCGGCTTCCGTGGCTGCCGTCTTGGAATCATTCGGCCTGAAATCACCGAGATGCAAGCCCGCGCGATTTTCCAAGCGGCTGCAACGGTTCTCAAAGAAGGCATCAAGGTCAAGCCAGAGGTCATGGTGCCTTTGGTTGGCTTCAAGCGAGAACTCGATCTCCAAGTTGAGATCGTGCATCGCGTCGCTGCCGAAGTCATGAAGGCGACCGGCAAGAAGTTCGCTTACCATGTCGGAACGATGATCGAAGTCCCACGCGGTGCATTGACCGCCGACGAGATCGCTGAGTCCGCCGAGTTCTTCTCGTTCGGTACCAATGACTTGACCCAAACCTGTTTGGGAATGAGCCGCGATGACTCCGGTTCCTTCCTCCCAGCCTATCAAGGCTTGGAGATCATCAAGGCCAATCCGTTTGCATCCATCGATCGCACCGGTGTTGGGCAACTCATGAAGATCGGCGTTGAGAAAGGTCGGTCCAAGCGATCGGACTTGAAGATTGGTATCTGCGGTGAGCATGGTGGCGATCCTTCGTCGGTCGAGTTCTGCCACATGGTTGGTCTGAACTACGTCAGCTGCAGCCCGTTCCGGGTTCCGATTGCTCGACTCGCGGCAGCCCAAGCAGCCTTGCGTCACCCAGCATCGGCACCTTCGGTCAAGCCGGCAAAAGACGCCAAGCCGACCAAAGGGACGGTAACTCGCAGCCGTTCGATGGCACGCAGCTAAAGCGGCCGAATCGGATTCCTCGTCCACCAATGAAAAATGGCGAAGAGGTCTCACCGAGAGACAACTTCGCCACTGGGGGAAAGGAATCATGAGATACGAATGCCATGCTTGATGGCACCTCACGTTCACGTGAACTGTAGTTCAGGCCGAATCCGGAATCGGGTTCGGCCTTGAGCATTTCTGGCCAGAATGTTCCGTCGGAGCCTTTCTCGGTTCCAGTCGTATGGGTTGTACCGGTTGGAGCGAGTTACCGACGTTGCACTGCGACTTGGAAATGCAAGTCCGTGTGGACTAGAATTTCGTCTGTCGGGTTGTTATTCCATTCCATAAAAACCCCGTCTCCCAGTAGCCACGTATTTCGTAGCGACCATCGCCAGATGGTGGACCAGCGCACATCCAGTGCATTGAACCCATGGACCTGCACCTTCTCGTTTTCGTGGTTGCAATCTGCACAGTATTCTTTGGCTGCAACGCTAAAACTAGTATGGAGGATTGCAACCCTACGTTCGAAGTGACTGCGAATTCGGTTATTTACTTCGCAGAGGGCGGGGGGCACTCAGTCGATTTTCGACGGATGGAACGGCTCTTGGGTTTCAAATCACGACCCACCGCTCGATTGAATCCATTTCGGCGTCCGGTGATGAAGGCCTTATTGCTATCTCAATCGCCCCGAAAGATCCGCAGTCAGAACACATAGTTCGGACCTATACCGTTTCGAGCGATGAGCCTTTAGACTTGACCAGCACCGTGGAGTTCCCAGTACGGTTTCCAGTGATGTCAATCGATGGTGCCCTTCTGGTTTACGGTCGACCAACCAGATTGACCGAAGCAAACCGAGTCTCGACCGAACCTCGAAAGAAAAGGAATTTCTCACGAACGGACAGTCCATTCGGTATGTGGCGCTGCCGGTGCCTGGTGCAGAGGAATCGATTTACTTTCTCGGAGCGACAGAGTTTGGATTAGACGGACGTCCGAAACTGCGTCTTAAGAGGAGGGATAGATCTGGAGCAATTACAGACGTTCACCCAAGGAACGACTCAATCGATCCCAGAGACGGTGGACGGTCAAGGTAGTGGGCCTATGCGACTTGGAAGTAATCGCGATACCATGCGACGAAGTGGGCGATGCCTTCTTCGATGCTGGTGGTTGGGGAATAGCCGATTTCGCGATGCAGGGCACTGACATCGGCAAACGTTTCGAGCACATCGCCTGGCTGCATCGGCATCGATTTCCAGATGGCGGGCTTGCCGATCGTTCGTTCTAACACCTGAATGAACGTCGACAATTCCGTAGGTTGGTGGTTGCCTATGTTGTACACCCGATAGGGAGCGGAACTCGTGGCAGGATCGGGGTTGCCTGCATCCCAGTTCGTGTCGGGTGTTGGAATGCGATCTAGCAATAGCATCATGGCCGAGACGATGTCGTCGACATAGGTAAAGTCACGCTTCATGCGACCACCGTTATAAACCTCAATTGGTTCTCCGGAAAAAATCCCTTGTGTGAATTTGAAGAGCGCCATATCGGGCCTTCCCCAAGGACCGTAGACAGTAAAGAAACGGAGCCCTGTCGTCGGCAATTGGTACAAGTGCGAATAGCAGTGGGCCATCAGTTCGTTCGCCTTCTTGGTGGCTGCATACAGACTAACCGGATGATCTACAGGATCCGAAGTACAAAACGGCTGCTGGGTGTTAAGCCCATAAACGCTAGAACTGCTGGCGTACATCAAATGTGGGACTTGGTGATGGCGACACCCCTCGAGGATAGTAAGCGTGCCTTCGATGTTGGACTGGGTGTAGGCAAATGGGTTGCTCAACGAATACCGGACGCCGGCTTGGGCTGCGAGGTGGACGACCCGATCGAATGAATGGCTGCGAAACAGTTGCGATATCGCATCGCGGTCTTCGAGTGACATGCGATGGAATTCGAAACGATCCCATGCATGGAGTAATCGCAAACGATCCTCTTTGATACGTGGGTCGTAATAAGTGTTGACGTTATCGATTCCGATAACCCGGTGTCCAACTTCGAGGCAGCGCCGAGCCATGTGGTAGCCGATGAATCCTGCAGCGCCGGTGACAAGTATGGTATGCATCGATGGTTCGACTTGAGGTAGAGCGAGGTGTTAGGTTGTTTGAGCGGTCGAGCTTGGGAGGAATGGATGCGGTGGTTTTGGAATGGTTCTGGCATGGCGAACGGCGCTTCGGGTCCACGCCCGGAGCGATATCGCATCAGCAATGACGCCACACGCCAGCCATTCGGTGCTCCAGCACAAATCGTCCATGTTGCCATCCAGGCCTTTCCAGATCAATCGCAGGCATTGGTCTTTACCGGTGGCTAGTAACGTCGTTGAATTCAAGTATCCTGCTGCCTCCATAGCGTCGACTAGGCGATCTGCATCCATGATGATGACGTCTGCTTGGCTGGCTCGAGACCAGTCGCTCCACTGGGTGAGTTTTTCGGTCCGAGACCAAAGAATGGAGAGTTCTGCTTGGGCGTCGCGGCTCGCGGCCTCGCATTCCTCCTTGGCGATGCGACGGATCATGGCTTCATGCATGGGGTGTAGACCGACGAGTTGCCATCGTTGTGCGACGCAAGATGCCATGTCACTCGAACTCTTTCATGGCTGCTGGTGTCGCGATCAAAGCGATGCTGTTCGAATCCAAGTGGAGCTGTGCGTCTTGGCATGCTGCCGGAATGAGGAGGGAATCGCCTCTTGCGAGTGGATACGAGCCTGCGGGGGTGACGAGTTGTCCTGATCCTTGGGGAAGTGTCACGATGGCAAAAGTGTCGCTGGGCATCGAGTAGCTACCGAGACCGACGCATTCGAGCAATCGAAACTTGTCGCAGTCTACGAGCAGGGACATTCCTGGCCAATCCATCGCGTGGCGCTTAGCGACGGAGATAGGCCCCCGTTCAAAGTCGATGACTTCGAGAGCTTGGTTGATATGGAGAGGTCGGGCTTTGCCATCGGCATCGACGCGGTTCCAATCGAAGAGTCGAAACGTGCAATCGCTGGCTTGTTGGATCTCGGCCACGATCAGTCCCGCTCCCAGGGCGTGCACGGTGCCGGCGGGGATGAACACACAGTCGCCTGCTTGAGGATGCAGGGTGTGCAGGCACGACTCCGTCGCCCCCTGTTTGATGGCCTCCTGCAATTCCTGCCGTCCGATACCTGGTTTCAGCCCAGCATAGAGGACGGCACCAGGCTCTGACTCCACGATATACCATGCCTCGGTCTTGCCCCGATCCGGAATGGCCATTCGGGCTCCATAAACATCGTCGGGATGCACTTGAACGCTGAGGACACGCTGGCAGTCCAGATACTTGAGCAGCAACGGGAACCGCTCGGAAGAAAGCCCATGACCCACAATGGCATGGGAATGCTGTTCGAGGAGTTGTCGGAGGGTTCGGCCTTGGGTCGGTCCCTCGCAAATCCGCGATTCTCCTTCACGATGGTCTACGATCTCCCAGGATTCGGCCCAAACCCCATCGTTTGGTAGGTTTTTGCCGAGTCGAGCCTTCAGCCGTTGCCCTCCCCACAGGTAGGAACGGTAAATCGGCTCGAATCGAAGTGGATGGTTCGGATCAAACATGGATTGCCAAATCGGCTCGGACAAACAAAGCTGGAAGGGATTGAAACGACCACTTCCCTATTGTAGCGAGAGGATCCGCACCCGATGAAAGGTGACGATCTATTCGAGAAAAGCTCGATGACCTTCGGAGAACACCTGGAGGAGTTGAGGATCGCGCTCGCAAAAGCCTCCATTTGGCTCGGGGTGGGATTGCTGATTGGGCTCCCGATGGCTTCGTCGGTCGTTCGATACATGCAAGGCCCGCTCGAGGCATCCCTGGAAAGATACTATCGAATACAGTCTGAGTCCGAAATGGCCAAGGCGCTCAACTTGGATTCCGTGTCCCAGGACTTGTCGGAATGGATGAAGGAGCAGAAGGTCGCCAGTCAGATGATGTGGGTCGATCCAAGGAGATTGCGGCACCAGGATTCCAGCGATGCAGAGATTCTTCGCAATGCGGACTCCGAGGGGCTCCCGGATCCTGCGAAGTTGATGCAGCTGCGGTTGTTCGTCCCGATCGATGCGAATACCGAGGCGTTGGGGCTCCAGGAACCGTTCATGATCTGGCTGAAGGCTGCGCTCGTCGTAGCGGTGGTCGTGGCCAGCCCTGGGATCTTTTTTCACTTATGGCAGTTCATCGCAGCTGGTTTGTATCCGCATGAACGCCGGTACGTTTACTTCTTTCTACCGGTCAGTCTTCTGTTGTTCTGGGCCGGGGCTGCATTGGCTTTCTTCGTGATCTTCCGCTTGGTGATCGACTTCTTGCTCGAATTCAATTCGAGTATGGGCATTGGTGCTTCGCCGCGATTGACCGATTACATGTCGTTTGCATTGTTTCTGCCTCTTGGTTTTGGTATATCGTTTCAGCTGCCTCTCGTAATGTTGGTCTTGGAGCGGCTCGGCATCCTGAGTGTAGAGACCTATCTGTCTCAATGGCGAGTCGCGATTCTTGTGATTGCCTTCATCTCGATGATCCTAACCCCTGCGGAAATTTCGAGTATGGTTGGAATGGCTGTCCCCTTGATTGCCCTTTATTTCCTTGGGATTGCCATGTGTCGGTACCTACCAAGAAGCTCGATGCAACACTCGCCGACACGCGACGCGCGTTAGCTCTCATGGAACCGATTCGCCCGCAGTCCGTTCATTCCTCGACTTCTCCTTCGCAGTCTGCTGCGAAAAAGATGTTTGGGGAATTTCCATTCTCCATTCGCATAGCGCAACGGAGCATTCTCGTAGCCATCGCCATTCCCATCGCCTTGCGCACGATGTTGCGTGCCCGCTTTGGCTGGCTGCAGATAGCGATCGGGGCGGCATCGGGAGTCTGTGCACTGGTGGGCATGATTGCCACCTATTACGCCGTCATTCGATATCCTTACATGGGCCTGGTCGATGCTTCGGACGGAGATCTGTTTTCCAAGTACATTGAGTCCCAGAAAAAATGGGTTCTGAATTTGGCTAAGGCTGTCGGAATCCTTGTCGCAACATCCGCAATAGTGGCCCGACTTTGGGACGGGCAAATCAATGCGCTCGATCTTCTGATCGCAGTCTACGCCGCTTCGATACTCATCTTCTTGATCTTCTTGGCATTCTTTTACGATCGAGCCGACCACCCAACGGTGGCGACATTCTTGCGATGCAGCATGGGCCTTGGGATCTTTCTATATCCGTTATTCATCCCTGCCTTGGTGATCGGTTCCATGCGAGTCAACACGCTTCTGGATGAAGCGATACTCAAGATGGAGGCAGAGAAACGCCGTAGAGAAGCGGTGCGGTGAAGCGGTGCGGTGAAGCGGTGCGGTGAAGCGGTGCGGTGAAGCGGCATAGGGGAACCCTATCAGGAAGCCGTTGCCAACGCTGGCTGCCGAGATGCCAGCACCTCTTTGGCAAATTCAATCAGGATGGGTTCGGCTTCGTCGATCGTTGGCTTGCTGACCTGCAAGAGGAACTTTTCCGTTCCAGGCCACTTGCGGCTCGCAAGGAAGCGATTCCGTTCCTTACTGAACTGAGCGACGTTGGCGTATCGGACGCCACCCGTTTGGAACCAGTGAGCTGTTACTACGCGGTTTCCACGGGATTCGAACAAGATCAACTCCATGGGAAAGGGCCCCTCTTGGTAGTCGCAAGTCACCATGCGGCGCTCGATGATTTTCCATCCGGCCGCTTGGTAGCAGACCTCAGGATGATGCGGGGCTGGCGAAATCGTATACCCATTCTCCCAGTTGGCGGCGTGCAGAAGCATGGACGTACCGTTGATGGAGTTGTATCGACGATTGAAATGGGAATACGCTTTCAAGACCTGAACCGTCTCGTCTTCGATTGGGGTCTCGGCTCCAGTCCATGTCCCGAATTCCATGGGGACTTCAACATCCAGTTTCCCGACAGGCTTCGGTGCGAGCGCATCGCTTCGCCATTGCAGCCAACCCACGCTCGCGAAGGCGACAGCAAACAAAATGAGAAGCCATGCAAGACGGGCGGGCATGATGCGGTAGGCCGGATAGAGGAACGATTTTTTTCTCAGTCTCGCAGCGGGAGATTCGCAATTGACGAGAAGACATTATAAATGGACCGCTCTCCGATGCTAGGGAGAATCATTCAGCGTTCCGGTCCTCGCACGGGGAGTTAGGCGACCAACAACGTACTTTTCCGCCGTTCGGCGACGCCTAAAGCGTTCCGCTTTTGCGATTGTACTCAAGCATTTTCCCAATAAAAACTTAGCGATTCTGCAGCTTGACCTAGTAGTTCCGGCATTTACAATCGAACTCGACACACACGATGTATCGAATCTGCGACCCACGCGGACCAGTGAAGGTTGAGCTCGGATGGCAAGCTTGATTGATAGTGAACCAGTCGAAGACACTGCTAGCTCTACCGAGCTCGAGACGAAGCGCTACGTCCGGTTAAGTGCCGTCGATCGTCATTCGGCCGAGAATCTTAAGTCCTTCTGGAAAGCGAATGCTACGTCGGACGCCGTCGCGACGCGACTAGCGAATCGCTCATCTTTCCAGGATATCAACACCTCGATCCCACTCGCGATCGCCGATGTTCTCTCGGTCGGGCTATGTTTGGTTGCGGGTTTGCTAGCAACCAATCTCGTTCTCGGACAAGTCCAGCAACAGAGACTCGATGTTGCTGGATCGTTATTCCTATCACTCCTCGTCTTGCCGATCGCGCATTTGGCAGGTTTGTATCCTGGGCTCGGACTAGGATCGATTGTCGAGTTCCGGCAACTGGCTCGAAGCTTGATGGCGACCTTCATCGTTTTTGCGGGGATCGGTTGGTT
>JALOQW010000531.1 GCA_025459275.1 Pirellula sp. | reverse complement strand
TGGGAAGCCTTGTCCCGTGCTTGGCCGCAGCCCACCTGCCGCTGGGATTTGTTTCGGTCGGCCCTCGCGTTCCCAGCGATTTCCTGGAATGCGATGGGCCGCGATTGGCCCACTGGCTTCTGGGTTCCGACCCTGCCGAGCCCCTGCCTCTTCATTAATCTATCTAATAAATCGAGTGTTCGCGGCTCTGGGGAATGCGGCTCCATTGCGAACTTGGTGCGAGGAGTTATAGTTTTGTGTGGTTGCCTTAAGCATCCCTTAGCAGTGGTTTTTGGGAGTTTGGATTTCCAATCTCTTCTCCTACGCTAAGCCCGCCGGTGTTTCACGTTGGTCCGATCGAACATGACTTTTCTTCTTCCTCAGTTCGGTACCCCACCGAACAGGTCCTTCGTGAAACACTGCTTTTGATGGCTTTTGCGACATCCACGATCCATTCACCTTCGACCGGAGTTTCAACACTGATGAGTTCGAAATCATCTCCTGAACCGACCCAAGCCAACGCATCGCGACGAGGCTTTTTGACATCGACCGCATTGGTGGGGGCAGCAGCGACGCTGCCGATTGCCAGGTCCGCCCATGCTCAAGGAAGCGACACGATTCGACTTGGTTTGATCGGCTGCGGAGGTCGAGGCACGGGTGCGGCGGAGCAAGCCCTTGACACCAACAGCGATTCGAATCGAGTCAAGTTGACGGCGATGACCGATCCGTTCAAGTTCCGGGCCGATCAAGCTTTGAAGCAACTGAAGAAGACACATGAAAAGCACGTAGATCCCAAGGTCATCGTCGGTGTGGATGGATACAAAGAACTCTTGGCCTCCGATGTGGATATGGTGATTCTGACCTCGCCTCCCGGCTTCCGACCGCTCCATTTTGAAGCGGCAGTCAAAGCGGGCAAGCATGTCTTCATGGAGAAGCCCGTCGCGACCGATGCGCCAGGCGTACGCCGCGTCTTGGAAGCGAACAAGATCGCCAAAGAAAAGAACCTTGTCGTTCAAGTCGGACTCCAGCGTCGGCACCAGTCCGACTACAAGGCGACGATCAAGATGCTTCAGGAAGGAGCGATCGGCGACATCATCTTGGCTCGAGCCTATTGGAACGGCGACGGAGTCTGGACTCGGAATCGTCAACCGGACCAAACGGAGGTCGAATACCAGCTCAACAATTGGTACTACTTCAATTGGCTCAGTGGCGACCACATCACCGAGCAGCACATTCACAACTTGGATGTGATCAACTGGTTGATGAACGATCATCCTGTCGAAGCTCAAGGGCAAGGGGGCCGTCAGGTCCGAACAGGCGAAGACAGCGGCCAAATCTTCGATCACCATGCAGTGGAGTTCACCTATCGCAACGGAACGAAGATGCTGAGTCAATGTCGCCACATCCCAGGTTGCTGGAATGCGGTTAGCGAATTCGCGCATGGTTCCAATGGCTGGTGCGACATCAGCGGTGGCAAGATCTACAACAAGAAGAACGAGATTGTCTGGCGTGCCCCAGCAGGTGAAAACGGTTGGGCGCAAGAGCACGTCGACATGTTTGCCGCCATTCGCAAAGGAGAGATCCCGAACGAAGGGGACTACGGCGCGACCAGCACCATGACCAGCATCATGGGGCGAATGGCGACTTACACGGGCAAGATGCTGTCTTGGGATCAGTGCATCAACAGCAAGGTCGCTCTTGCCAACTTCGATGCGATTGATTCGTTCGACGACGAAGCTCCGATCGAGCCCGGTCCCGACGGCAAGTATTGGATCCCCGTTCCAGGCCAGGATCCCGAACTCGTAGTCTGATTTGACTTTCTGATTTGACTTACCGAGTTCTCCGATTGGCGGCATCGTTCCGCATTACAAACAGCCCGTTTGGCAGCCTCTCTGACGCGTTCGACGCGAACTGCCAAACGGGCTGTTTTCATGCGAACTACTTACCGAAAACTCGCAACAACGTTTCCCTGACCCGCTCCCATTCCTTGGCCGCGTTTTCAAAGTTGACCTCGGCCCAGCGGGTGTTCTCTGTTGAGATCCGCGAGGTTTCGGATGCGGTTGGCCAAATCGGAAAGTGAGCGCTACTGCTCATCGTCAACCTTGATTCGATCTTCTCACTCACAAGATGGTCGGCTAGAGAAGCTGCTGCCACCGGATGGGGGCAACGTTGAACCACAGCCAGCGTGTTGGGTATGAAAAGTGTACCGAACATGTCGGTACTTTGATCGGGAAAGAGAATCGCCACCGGTTTGCCACTCTCCTTTTCGATGATGGCATCGTCGGTGTCGGTTAACCCCCATTCGAGATCGCCGGCAGAGACTGCAAGTGCAACTTGTTTATTCCCGGCCAATACCACTGCATTCTCGGCCACATTTTGAACCCACGCCTCCCATGATCGATCGGGGCCAAGCGCTTGAGGATGCGATGCCATCACGGTCATGTGGGTTGCCGTGGTGCCATAGATAGGATAGGCCATCCCGCATTTGTTCTTCCAACGTTCGTCGGCTAACTCGGATACGCTTTGCGGCCAACTGGC
>JALOQW010000193.1 GCA_025459275.1 Pirellula sp. | reverse complement strand
CAACGAATTGTGGGTGCCGGAAAACACACAATACTCATGTCGGCAATCAAGGTGAGTTGCCGAGATAGGAACGAGAAGATCGTAGCGAGCTGCGACAACTAGCGTAGGCACGGAAACCTCCTCTTTCAACCGATGATGAATTCCCTCGGGGCCATCGGACAGGTCTTTCAATGCAGGGATCCAACGTCGTACCAATCCTGGAACAAGACGCGTTACTGGGGTTCCCCGGATCGGGGGCGCAATCAATACCTGGCCCGCCAAGTTCTTGTATGCGGTTCGCTGCAAAGCAACGCGCATGACGATCCCACCCATGCTATGGGCCACGATAAAAAATCGTTCACCGCGCGCATCGACTTTTGTCAGCTGCTCTGAAAATTTGGCCGCAGCCTCTTCGATCGATTGGGTGAATGTTGAGTAGCCCCAATGCTCCGTGGAGTACCCACGGGAACGCAGATAGAGAGAACATGGCGCGAACGCCGTCCAGTGGGCAGCGAATCCGTGAATGGTGACAACCGTTAGGGCGTTAGTCAGAATGCGCTTGCTCACGTATTCGCTTGGAGTCCTTCGCCATTCGAACCAATCCAGCCGTAACGGACCAAGGCAAAGTAATCATCAAAAAAGATGTGACGATACCCTCCATCCAATAGAAAGCTGTTTCCGAAGCTGATAGTGGTATGGGACCTCCAAATGCTTTATCAACAGCGGAACGTCTCATCAGTGACAATTCGCTCACTAATGTCGGCGTCACTGAAACAACGAGCAAGAGCGACCACAAGCCTCCACTGCGAGCACCCATCAGAAAGGAACCTGTCTTGGACCTTTCAGGCTTGAGCATGACCTCGCCAGCGCTGCTCGGTTCGTACGGATTCTGCGTAGGCCGCACCACCGTGTCGTCTACCTTTTGCTACCGGTGAGTCGTCCGCTTCGGTCATAGTATCGAGTCGTCCCGCCGCGCGTTTCCGATCGTCCTTCGTAGGCTCCCGAAGCGCTGTAGAAGCGTGTCGTCGTTCCCGAGGTTTGACTGCGACCTTGATTGCGACCTGATGCATCGAAGTACCGGGTTTGACCATTGCTCGACTCGGCCCGGCCCTGCAAGGCTCCGTTTGCTGCATAGAGTCGGTTTGACCCCGTACGGGTTTCCACACGGCCTACGTTGCGTCCCGATGCATCCATCAACCGCGTTGTTCCTCGGTTCGTTTCTATTCGTCCGCGTGTTTCCATTCGGCCCACCTGGCTCCCACGGCGATCCAGATAGCGGCCTGAACTCGGATTGCTTTGAAGGATCTTGCGATCCAAGAATCCCTGCGAAGCATCCTGCGCCGTGACGTGTGAACTGAGCATCACCATGAGCAGTACAGCCAATGCCAAGACATAAGACTTCATCATTGCCTCGTAATACGGTTCGTAGACTCTCGCCGATCGGTGGTATTTTCACTCGCTATTACGATGCATCATGCACTACCAAGCCATTCGCTGTCAAACATTTACGATACTGGCTGCAAGATATCCTTCGAAAGATCCGCATGTTCCAAGGCAACAAGAAGTCTGTAGAACAGGCGATTGAACGCGTGGTCATCCAAAATTGATCAGCGTGACAGCATTCTACGACTTGCCGACGATCTGCTCGATCTTGATGGCTTTGCGACCTTTGTAGGCGCCAGCCGACGCGAGAAACTTGACCCGGTTTGCAATCTCCACCTCCAGCGGATGATGGATGTCCTTCTCGGTGGAGATGATGTCCCCGACCTCCAAACCGAACAGCTCGGATGTCGTAATCGATGTCCGGGCCAAGGTGACCACCATGTCAGCGACCGAACCATCCAAGCGTGTGCTCATTTTGGAGACCGACTCATTATTGGTTCTCGCTGCTGCGTAGCCGATCCAGCTGTTGCTCGTCAGTTTGCTTCCCACGCGTTCAATGGTGTTGAACGGAATGCACAGGTTGGTGGTGCCGCGAATCGCTCCCATCGTCAGTTCAAAACTGACCATCACCACGACTTCGTTCGGGGGAACGATCTGCACCAACTGCGGATTGCTTTCAACTCGCTCTACCTGCAAGTCCAGATCGGCTACGTTACCCCAGGCGTTTTGAAGCTCCTTCAGAAACACGTTGGTAATGCGAGCTGCTAGCCGAAGCTCGATCTCGGACAACGGGCGCTTGGGAATGGACTCGTTGTTCACAGTGCCACCGAGCATTCGATCGATGATCGGATACAACAAAGACGGGCTGATGTCGAGCACCCAATTCCCGTCCAACGGCAGTGGCTTCAAGAGATTGAAACAGGTTGGGATCTCGAGCGAATAGACGAACTCACTGTAGGTCAATTGATCGACGCTGATCAATCGAACCTCGATGATGCTTCTCAGCATCGCGGATAACGAGGCGCCGAAGTTTCGAGAAAAGCCGTCGTGCAGCGACTGCAAGGCTCGCATCTGCTCCTTGCCAACTCGCTCAGGCCGTTTGAAGTCGTAATTCAACACGCGAACCTTAGGGGCCCCTTTTCTACTGTCCGATTTGACAGGAGAGGCTGGCGTGGGTGCGGAAACTGCAGACGCATTTCCTTCGAGCGACTTCAGGAGGCTTTCAACGTCATTTCGACTGAGCACATCGTCGGACATAGCGAATTCCTTCTCGCAATCACTTTCTCGCAATCACTCGCGTACGTGCCCGTCCCCGGTCACTATGTACTTGTAAGTCGTCAATTCCTGCAGGCCGCACGGCCCGCGGGCATGCAGTTTGTCGGTACTGATTCCTATCTCAGCCCCGAGCCCCAACTCTCCCCCATCGTTGAACCGAGTGGATGCATTGATCATCACCGCCGCCGAATCCACCCCTTGAGCGAATCGCCTGGCACTCGCGATGTCCTTGGTAACGATCGCATCGGTATGGTGCGAGCTGTAACGTTCGATATGCTCCACCGCCCCTTCGAGCGAGTCGACAATGCGAACACTGACGATCGGCCCTAGATATTCTGTCGACCAATCTGCTTCGGTGGCCGGCGTCGCATCCGGAAGAATCTGCAAAACGTTTGGATCTCCGCGTAGTTCGATGCCAAATGCTCGAAGGTCCTGGGCCATGCGAGGCAAGAAATCCTCGGCAATCGAACGATGCACCACGATCGATTCTGCCGCATTGCAGACCCCCATCCGCTGAGTCTTGGCATTGCGCACGATTCGAATGGCCATCTCGAGATCGGCATGCTCGTCGACGTACACATGGCAATTGCCATCGTAGTGTTTGAGCACCGGCATACGTGCCTCCGCCACCACCCGCCGTATCAAACTCTCCCCACCTCGCGGGATCACCAAGTCAATACAGTCCGCCAGTTGCAGCAATTCACCAACCGCGTTGCGATCCGGAGTGCAAATCAATTGAAGCGAGTGCTCTGGTACACCCGATTTCTTCGCAGTCTCTTCAAGGATCGAGACGAGGGCTGACGAGCTGTGTAGAGACTCCTTGCCACCGCGCAGGATGATCGCATTGCCACTCTTGACCGCAATCGCTGCTGCGTCGACGGTAACATTCGGACGAGATTCATAGATGAACAGTAAGACACCGATCGGCACACGCACCTTTTGGATCTGCAGACCATTCGGTCGCATCCCTCCACCAAGAATCTCCCCGACCGGATCGGGCAGCTTCGACAATGATCGGAGCGCATCCGCCATCGACCGGATACGATCGGGAGTCAACGTCAGTCGGTCGATCGCTGCAGGGCTCAGCCCCATTCCTGAGGCTTGCGATACATCAAGTCGGTTGGCCTCCAGCACCTGCTCCACCCGATGTTGCAAACGATCGGCAGAACGATCGAGCCAGTCATTCTTGATCGAAGTCGAAACACCAGCCAGTTTTCTCGCCGCAACCTTGGCTTGCTCCGCGATCCGACGGCAATACTTGGACATATCCTCCCCTGAGGACGCCTCCTCCGCATCGGTAAAACCTCCTGTGGGAGGGATGTCAGGTTGTTTGCTAGCTAAAGCCATGACCGAGGCGGAAATCGTTTGTAGTGCGAAGAAGGTCCGCTGGGAGTATCGAAGAACCCCCGTTCGCGGTCAATGGAGAAATCCGCGATGGGCCGCGACGACATTCGCGGAATCGACTGTACTGCGGGACTCTACGGCAGGACCCGCGTGCAGTACAATGATGGCATTCAGAGTTCGGATTTCCTTTCCATTGATGTCGCAAGGGGAGTAGTATCATGGCGTGGTCGGTTCGAGAACCCATTTTGGTTCCGTTCGATTTCTCAACCCATTCTCGCGTAGCAGTCGACAAGGCATTGGAGATTGCCGACTCCCCTTCGCAGGTTCATGTCCTTCACGTGCTACCTACGTTCGTGCCACTCGCTCCGGAAGGCTTCCCTGTCGAGGCCATCGATGACAGGGTCCGACTTGAGTACACGCAGAAATCGCTCGAAGAAGAGTTCGCCGATTCCAAATATGCTGGCATTGCCCGCGAGGTTTTGATCGGCGATCCGGGGACGGTCTGCGTGGAGCGAGCAGAAGCCATCAACGCAGGCTTACTCGTGGTTCCATCTCACGGTCGGAGCGGCATCACCCGTATGCTTTTGGGCAGCGTTGCCGAACGCATCATCCGGCTTGCGAAATGCCCGATCTTGGTCATCAAGATCCACTAGCGAATAGCGATCGAGTTCTGAAGCGGCTTGAGAATGTGTTCGATGACGTAATCGTCCATCAAACCTCGCATGAGTCGGTCCAATCGCTTGAGTTCTTCGGAGAAGGATTCGTCGGGACCGAGCGAGTCGAAGCGTCGGACGGTGACGTAGACACTGAGCATTTCGTCTGGGAACTCGGGTCCTCGCGGTTGGAACGAGCCAGTTCGCGGTTCAAAGTTGATCCGAGCGTGGGTTCGAAAGACGTCGTCCAGGGAAATCTGGACCATTGGTTCGTAGGCCATCAACTGCGAGCCTGAGCGTTGCGTGATGGCTTCCAGTCCTGTCGGCAAACCGATGGCATCGGCGAGGAGCTGGTTGTGATTGCCGCGATATGCGTAATCGAAGCCGTACATCAGGCTGATCGCTTCACAGTCCAGTCGACTGACGGACAACATGTACGGAGCCATATCGAGAACTTCGTGGTGTTGTTCCATCGCTTCATCGAGCGTGTTGGGGTTTACAACCCCGCTGCTGATCCGTTTCGACTCCACTGCGACCCATCGATAGGCGCCGTGCTCTTTCTCTTCTTCGAGAATGAACTCGCCTCGTTCCCGTTGATAAAAATGTTGCAGCTTGGGGAACCGACGTTGCATTTGTTCAAAGAAGTGCAGAACCGAGTCGCGACCTGTGGGGAGGTCCATTTCGGTCTGGAGTGTTACATTCGCATAGAAGTCATCGCTCAGTGAACCGTAGGGATTCATGCTTGCTTTTTATCCTCGAATCGGAGAGCAACGAAGGTGTGAAACCAGGATCGAGGATTGCTACACGCAACACGTCGAACGGGTTGGATTATAGGTTGCCTTGCGTGCGAATTCAAAGCCTTGACAGGTCAACCACCGTAGAATCGCTCGCCAAAAGGATTTGAGAAGGGGTTCGGCTGCCTAAGCGGGCCGTAGCAGCGGCCAAGCCTATGGGATCGCGATCGTCCGCTAAGGGATTCACATGGGTCAGAATGATCCGCTGAATTCCATGTTTATAGGCGTTTTCCAAGACGGCGCTGGTCCAGCTATGCCCTGTGCGCTCGGCCATTTCTCGCTCCGAGTCGGGAAAATTGCACTCGTGAATCAACCAGTCGACACCTTGGATCTTGGACCAATAATCCGAATCATGCTGTGAAGTTGTGTCGGTTACGTAAGCCAGGTCGACTAAGGGGAATCGCAAACGATAACCGACACTGCCGCCGGGGTGTTCCAGCGGGAACCATTCGCATTTGGCGTCTCCTAAATGCCACGGCTCTTCGGTCATGTCGATCGCATGCCATTGCAGTGGGGGCTGGGCAGGAAACAAGGATGGATGAAAAAGATGCTGGCGAATGTCTTCGAGTTTGCGATGTTCGCCATAGACATGAATCTTCTCGAGCGGCGTTGCGCTAACCAAGTCCCAAAAAAAGGTGAGCCCAACCACATGATCGAGATGCGCATGGGAAAGGAGTACGTTCAATTCCGGGCCGTGAAGCAAATGATCCAATCGGAAGACACCTGTCCCTGCATCCAAAAGAATGTTGGCTTCTTCGAGGAAGAAGGACGCGGTGTGCCGCGTCGGACTGGGATGGTATCCGGCCGTACCTAGGCAATGCAGTTTCATGATGCTTCATCATAAGGGATTTTCAGCCCGGGCTGACTCCGGCTGCGAAGGAATGTCCACCCAACCAGGAGAATTCCATTGCTTGACTTTCAAGGCACCCAACGCATCGATTTCCACGCGAATGGCTCGGTCCCTGGCCGTAATGAGCAACCGCCCACCCTCCGGGGTCAAGGTATCGATTACCCGAGGGGAGACCGCCCGCGTCGAGCCGCTGATAACCACCCAACTCGGCTGAGCCCAGGCGATCAGACGCTCCGCCTTTGCTGCCAGCGAACCATGGTGCGGAGCCATCATCACATCGCAGCGTACTGGAGGCTGGGCGATAAGCGATGGGGTGCCCGGCGGTTCCAGATCGCCCGGAAGAAGGATCTTTCTACCAGCATAGCGAACGAGCAAGCACAAACTCTTCGCGTTATCGCTCCACTTCGGCGCATCTACATGTTCCTCTTTTGGATGCAACACTTCTACATCCCAACCACCCCGACCGTAGTATCGATCGCCACGCTTCCATGCTTCGATACGAGCCGATTGCGATCGCAGCTGATCGAGCAAACCCAGAATACTTGGGTGATCTGTTCCCATAACAGCGTCGGTCGTCGTGAATTCGCGTGGATAAAAACGCCTTGCGACACCCGGCATGGCATTGTAATGGTCGGAATCCGCATGCGACAGAATCAACCGATCGAGGCGAGAATAGCCCAGATGCCATAGCGCATTGATGATGGGTTGATAACTGCGTTCGTGATCTCCCAATCTCCCTGCATCATACAACCAAAACTCGCCATTGGGCGTTTCCAGCACAGCACTGGTACCATGTCCCACATCAATCCACGTGACAGCCAGGGTACCGGAGGCTTCGTTCGCGACCTTGCCTTGCCACCAATGCATCGCTGGTTCCAAGGCCAACCCCAGAACGAACCATGCCACTAAAGATCGGACCAGCAACCGTCGCGCGCTGGTTCGGCGCGTTCCTCGCCAGACGACAATGGACAGGGCGATGAGATAAAATCCGGGTAGCCACCATGACGGAGGGGGCGCTCGCCAGAAATGACTCAAGGGGATGTCCTCCGCGATCGCCACACACTGTGTAAGGATCCACAACGAACCGCCACACATTACCCCTAGAAGGGCCGCCATGGGCGGAATCCATCCAAGGATGATCAGCATCAGTCCCGACAACAAAGCGATCAACATCGGAAGCCACAGAACAAGGTTTAGCACGACGGCGATCGGACTGAGAATGTGAAAGTTGCTCCACACCAAAGGCGCTGTCAAGAAACAGACCCAGAAACTACTGCGCAGAGACTCCCAAGCAAAGCGTTTCAACCCAGCAACGATAACTTGCGAACGGGTTTGTCGACTCTCCAGCAAACGTTGCAACGGTGACCGTCGTTGATTCAGGATCGGAAACGTCAGAATCAGAACCGCCACGGCTAGAAACGAGAGTTGAGTTCCGATCTCGAATGCGATACTGGCTCGCTGGCTCAGCAACACAAGGGCTGCCGTGGCAAGGATGTTCAAGCTTGTAAACTGCCATCCCATCCAGCGCGCCAGGCAGGCAGCGGTCAACATGAGGGTCGCTCGCGCAACCGGCGGATT
>JALOQW010000192.1 GCA_025459275.1 Pirellula sp. | reverse complement strand
CTGCTTCACGTCACCGTGACATGAATTGGATTGGGATTCATTGCCCATGCTCCTCAAAGATGTTTTTCGGCGGCCGGTCAAACTGTATCCGGAAAAGCTTGCCGTAATTGATGGCAATCGCAGATTCTCGAACCTCCACCACCTGCCCACAATCGATGGGGAGCCAGGTTAGGGGAGTCATTCGTTGGTTTCGCGAAGGGGCGTTTTATGAATTAAATCAAAGACATACGATAGGCGAAGGACTCTCCTGCACCGTCAGGGGTTTCGCCTGAGACAATCGAGGGCAGAGCCCGGGGATTATTGCTCAGTGGCAATTCGAATTTACTCGCTTGCAAAAGATTTGGGATTAGACAGCAAGGAGCTGGTTGATCTCTGCGCGCGCATTGGTATCCAAGGAAAAGGGAGTGCGCTTGCGAGTCTTGAAGAAGACGAAATCGCGCGCATCAAGAAGCATCTCGAAGAGAAGGCTGCTCCGACCGCTGCCGTTGCCAAAGAGGTTCTGAAGCCGCAGCGAGAACCTGCCAAGGAGGCCCCGATTCGGGACCTTGGCACCAAGGCCGCTGCGCCGCGCCGAGACCTGTCTTCGCTTCGAGCGAAAGCCGCGGGTGCATCGAGCGACAGTGCTGGCTCCGGATCTGCAGCAACCGCGGTCGCCGAACGAACCGCCAGCCCACTCGAGGAAGAAGCACGCATCCAAGAAAGTCCGAGTGCACCTGGGACCGAATCCAAAACAGAGGACATCGCTGCATCGGCCGCACCGGTAGAACAAGTTCGAGAAACAAAGTCGTCGACACGGTCGGGTTCCGATTCATTGACTCGCGAGGACTACTATTCTCCTGCCGATGTATCCGGCAAGATGCGGGTCATCGGTCGCTCGAAGTCCAACGAAGGTGTTCGCTCTGTTGGAGATGCCGGATCGAAGCAACGCAAGTCGCGGGATCCAGTCATCAACATCAACCTCGCGAAGATCCCCAAGTCTGCGGGGCCTTCCCCGGCACCGAAACCGGCTGAACCCGCCGCGATGAAACCGATTGTCAAACTGACCCCCGACGTTCTTAAGGGAGTCCAACAACCTCCTCCGAAACCCGGAGAGAAGCCGGGTGCGGCCGCAGCAAAATCAGGCACCGGTAGTGGCCGAGCCACGGCCCCCAGCCAGACGCAACATGCGGGTCTTACGGAGTTCAAGCAGGCCGCAGAAAACAAACTGAATCAGAAGCATCGCAAGGCAGGTGATGAACCGGAGGAGCCAGTTCGCAAGAAAGGGTTGGCCAGCCTGGAGGCATCGCGCAACGAGCGGAGCAGTCTGAGGAATGCCACCCGCATACAAACGACGCGCGACTTGGCCACTGTCGAGGAGGAGGAAGAACGTCGAGCTGCGTTGCTTCGGCCCAAGAAAAAACCGGCCGCTGTCACCGGCAAGAAAGAGAAAATCACTCTCGCACTTCCTTGCACCATCCGTAGTTTTTGCGAAACAGCCGGAGTCCCAGGAGGGCGTGTTCTACGGTCCTTGATGACCATGGGAACCATGGCCAATATCAATGCCTCATTGACCCAGGAACAGGCCGAACTCGTTGCCCTCGACCTGGGCTTGGAAATCGAATTCAAACAGGCCGAGACACTCGAGAACAGCGTGATCGCTCGCCTCGATTCGATGGAAGACAGCCCCGAAGATTTGGTGGTGCGTCCCCCTATCGTTACCTTCTTAGGCCACGTTGATCACGGCAAGACTTCGCTCCTTGATTACTTGATCGGAACGAAGATCGTCTCCGGTGAAGCAGGTGGTATCACGCAACACATCCGCGCTTATCAAGTCAAGAAAGACGGGCGGGCTGTCTCGTTCGTTGATACCCCCGGTCACGAAGCGTTCACCGAAATGCGTGCACGCGGTGCGAACGTAACGGACATCGCGATTCTCGTTGTCGCAGCAGATGACGGAATCATGCCTCAAACCGAAGAGGCGATCTCGCACGCGAAGGCAGCCGGGGTTCCGATCGTGGTCGCAGCCAACAAGTGCGATCTTCCAGGGGCCGATGTCAATCGAATCATGACGCAAATGACCGAGCATGGCCTGACCCCCAGTGCATGGGGAGGTGATGTCGAAGTCGTACAAACCAGCGCCATTACTGGGCAAGGCATGGACGAACTCTTGGATACCGTCCTCACGGTCGCTGAGCTCCATGACTATCGAGCCAATCCCAAGCGAGCTGCGATGGGTGTCTGTTTGGAAAGCGAACAGTCCGCAGATCGAGGGGTCATCGCGAAGGTGATGGTCCGAAACGGGACCCTTCGCGTTGGGGACATCGTCGTTTGCGGATCGACGTTCGGTCGAATCAAAGCCCTCTACGACACCCTCAAACGAAACAAACAATTGACTGAAGCTGGACCGTCGATGCCAGTCAATATCACGGGGTTGGAGAAGCCGCCCGAGGCTGGCGAGAAGTTCTATGTCATCGATGACATTGGCCAAGCTCGGGAACTGTCTACGCAACGCGAACAGGTCATTCGTAAACAATCGCTCTCGGGCACATCCCCCAAGGTGTCTTTCGAAACCTTCCAAGAATTGCTTCAGTCTGGCAAGCTGGGAGTCAAGGAAGAAAAGGTGGTCCTCAATTTGATCATTCGCGCCGATGCTCGAGGCTCGCTCGAAGCAATCGAAAAAGAATTGGGCAAATTGGATCACCCCGAAGTTGAACTTCGGATCCTCCAGAGGTCTGTCGGAGGGATCTCCGTCGCTGACGTCACGTTGGCAAGTGCTTCCCAAGCCGTCATCGTTGGCTTCAACGTCATCCCCGATGAAGCTGCACGTGCGTTGGCCGACACAAAGAATGTCGAGATCCGCCGCTACGAAATCATCTACAACCTGGCCCAGGACATCCGTGCGTTGATCGAAGGTCGCTTGAAGCCGGAGGAAAAAGTCGTCGAATTGGGCCGAGCTTTGGTCAAGCAAGTGTTCACCGTTTCCCGCGTCGGAACGATTGCCGGATGCTATGTGGCTCAAGGCACGATCGAACGTGGTTGTCGCGTCCGTGTGAACAGAGAAGGACGAAAGATCGGCGACTATACCCTCGAGACTCTCAAACGCCTGAAAGACGACGTGAAAGAGGTTAATCGAGGTTTGGAGTGCGGTATCAAGCTCAGCGGATTCAACGACGTCAAGGTCGATGATGTCCTCGAGGCGTATCGCATCGAAGAGGTCGCGCGCACGCTGGATTCATCCAAATCATGAGCTCTCGACGCCTGCTGAAAGCAGCCGAGGCAATTCGCGAAGTTGTCTCGATGGCTATATTGACCGAGTTGAGAGATCCTCGCGTCAAGAACGTAACGGTTCTAGGCGTCGAGGTGGCTCCCGATATGCGCGAGGCTAAAGTCGCCGTCAGCATCATGGGTAACGAGAATCAGCAGCGCACTACCCTGAAAGGTCTTCAGAATGCTGCCGGCTTTCTGCAGACCAGAATCGCCGAGCGGATCGACACGCGTTATACACCGCGACTGACATTCATCATGGACGATGGTGTCAAAAAATCTGTGGCCGTGCAGCAAATTCTCGAGCAAATTGCACGCGAACGCCAAGCCGATGACGATGACTCGCCCCCCAAAGAATAGCCCCTCTCACCCACCTTTGACTGAATACTTCCTCACGAGCGTGAATCCATGACCGCCAGCAATCGTGCTTCCAAACTCGAATCGCTTCATAAGTCGCTCAAGAAGCATTTCAAGCCTGTTCCGGACCCGCCCGAACCCGTTTCGAACAAGCCGACGAAGCCTTTGCAAAGCTTCAGCAAACCTACTTTGATTGGAACGAAGTTCGGGTCACTACCGTCGCGGAACTTGGCGATGCACTCCATAGCCTTCCGTTCGCGTCTCAAGCGGCACAGCGAATCAAGCAATGCTTGCAAGCCCTCTTCGAGTCTCGATACCAATACGATATCGACGACATGAAGAAGGCGAACCTTGGGAAAGCGATCGCAGAGCTTGAAGCATGGAAAGGAATCACTCCTTTCGTTGTCAGTTACGTGTCACAGCATGCCTTGGGAGGACACTCGATTCCGATCAGTCAAGTGATCCTAGACGCGCTGATCCAATGCGAAATCGTTACACCAGCCGAAGCCGAGAAGAACTCGGTTCCTGGACTCGAACGCGCGATCCCCAAAAACAAGGGGGTTGAATTCGGAAACCTCTTGCAACAGTTCGCAACCGAGTTGCAACTCCACCCCAAGAGCAATCCGGTGCAAAGCATCCTCAAGGATATGGGGGTCACACTGAAAGCCAAACCTAAACCAGAAGCCAAGCCTGCGGAGACCTCGCGGCCCGCTTCGAAGAAATCCGAAACGATCAAGCAGGAGCCAGCTAAAGCCAAAGATGCGGAGAAGAGCAAATCGGAAAAGCCTGCAGCAAAAAATGCGGATTCCAAGGATGCCCCATCCAAGGAGACCAGCAAACCTGCTGCTACTAAGAAAATGACCCCTCCCGCTTCCAGCAAGCCCACCCCTGCAGCGAAGGAACCATCCGCCAAGAAATCGCCAAGCGAAGACAAGAAGAAAGGCGAGACATCCAAAGACGCAGGAAAGAAACCGGTGGGTTCGAAGTCCGAAACTGGCGAAACAAAATCCAAGTCATCGCCCAGTTCCAAAGCAACGCCCGCCAAGAACAAGCCCCCCGCCAAACCCGCCACCAAAAAGGGCGCAAGTCCAGGTAAATCAGCCGGTGGTTCCATCGCTTCGAGCATCACCAAGAAGAAACCCAAGTAACCTTTGGCTTGAACGCATTCATTCCAGGAGTCTCGTCATGGCCGGACATTCCCAATGGGCCAACATCAAACATCGCAAGGCGCTCGTCGATAGCCGTCGAAGTAAGCTATGGAGCAAGTTATCCAAAGCCATTATCGTCGCGGCCAAACTCGGAGGGGGCGATCCGAACAGCAACGTTCGGTTGCGCACTGCCATCCTGGACGCCAAGGCAGTGTCTCTACCCAAAGACAACATCGAACGCGCGATCAAGAAGGGTACGGGCGAACTCGATGGCGGTGATGTCGAAGAAATTCTCTACGAAGGTTACGGCCCCGGTGGAGTTGCGGTACTGGTCGATATCATGACCGACAATCGAAATCGAACGGCACCCGAAGTGAGAAAAATATTCGATTCTCACGGTGGAAATCTAGGATCCACGAACTGTGTGGCTTACCTATTCGAACGAAAAGGGTTGATTGCCATCAAGCAATCCGACACCAACCTGGACCAGGTGATGGAATTAGCCCTTGAGAATGGGGCTGAAGATGTAACAGAATCGGGAGAACTGATTGAGATCGTTTGCCCCACGGATACGTATTCCACGTTGGTTGAAGTATTTGAGACTCAAGGCATCGCCATGGAGTCGAAGCAAGTAACGAGGATCCCAAACCTGACGGTCGAAGTTGACTCCGATACTGCTGTGTCCCTTATGAAATTACTCGAGAAGCTTGAAGACCACGATGACGTTCAGTCCGTTGCGACGAATGTCAACTTTACCGCCGAACAACTTGCCTCGATGGGTTAAGCGCCGAGCCTCGCGTATCCCACATCCGCTAAACACAATGCTGCCACGTCTGCGAGCAAACGATTCCGAATTCCAGATCCAGCTTGACCAACTCAAGCGGAAACTGAGCCCGGATGGTTCCGTCGTCTCTCCTCGGAGTCGTGAGCTGACACTAAAGTTGTTTGGGGCCCCGCTATCCCCTCAACAGGTTGTGGAGCGGATTTGCACCGAGGTTCGACAACGTGGCATCGATGCCGTGTTGCATTACGCACGGAGCCTCGACAATCCCAAGGCGGACGCCCTTTCAATCCGCGTACCAGCATCGGACATCGAACGCGCGCACCGACGCGCGAGCCCAGACTTTCTCGATGCGATCCGAAAGATCCGAGACAACGTTGCACGATTCCAAACGGCGATCCTCCATCGTGATGTCGAAGTTTGCGGTCGTGAAACGCAACCAGGAGTTCGACTCCGTCAGCGCTACGTGCCTCTACATCGCGTCGGGATCTGTGTCCCCGGAGGAGCTGCCGCCTATCCGTCAACCTTGCTGATGACTGCCGTCCCCGCTCAATGCGCCGGGGTGAACGAAATAGCGGTCGTCGCTCCCCCGACCAGCTATGGCGCGTACAACGACGATGTCCTCGCCACCTGCCACGAATTGGGTATCAACGAGGTGTACGCCGTAGGCGGCGCTCAAGGCGTGGCATCATTGGCTTACGGTATCGAAGGAATTCAACCCGTCGACAAGATTGTTGGTCCCGGCAACCTGTTTGTTGCACTTGCAAAGCGATTCGTATACGGCGACGTCGATATCGATTCCATCGCCGGTCCGAGCGAGGTCCTTGTCATCGCAGACAAGACGACTCACCCCGATTACGCCGCATCCGATCTGATTGCCCAAGCCGAACATTCGCCCGGTTCCAGTATCGTTCTGGCGGCTGAAGAAGGGATCCTCAATGATGTCGACAAAGCGATCGAGAAGCAACTTCAATCCCTCGAACGGGGC
Source organism: Pirellula sp. (assembly GCA_025459275.1). Lineage (GTDB taxonomy): Bacteria > Planctomycetota > Planctomycetia > Pirellulales > Pirellulaceae > JBKCUI01. The sequence goes on along the minus strand of JALOQW010000192.1, from coordinate 5,094 downwards.
GCTCTTGCGATCGAGTCGTTGCGGGAGTTTGGAGCAAGCATCTATTGCACAGACGAAGCGCAAGTCATCGAATTGGCAAACGCATTAGCCCCAGAACACCTACAAATTTCCGTCGACGATCCGGTTCGCTTTGCTGCCAAGATCCGCAACGCTGGGGCGCAGTTCCTTGGGCACTACACCCCGGTAGCCTTGGGCGATTATGCCGCTGGTCCATCGCATGTACTCCCCACCGGTGCAACGGCCCGATGGGCGTCGGGCTTGAATGCCAACCACTTCCTGCGTTCCTTCAGTGAAACGCAGTTCGATCTTGAAGCATTGCGGCAGATCGAACCGGCAGTTACTGAACTAGCGAATCGAGAAGGTCTTACAGCGCACCGAGAAAGCGTTCGGATTCGTCTTCGCACCGCAGAATGAGCGATCTACTCATTCGAAGCGTCCGGCTTCGTATACGGTGTGTCTAACGACGCATCCAACAAATCGGACTGGTTGTCCGCCTCGCGCTGCTTCTTTTCATCGAACAGTGACATCGCTTCGCGTGCTGTGTCAAACCCCCAAAGCACAGCAATCACCAGCGAGATAATGAATCCGCCTAGCGTGGCGGTGACACGGAAGCCATTCATCAAGAACATCGCGATCGCGCACACGAGCGAGATCACAACTACAGCGCCTTTGATGATGACATTCGATCGCTTCCGCCGAATAACGCTTCGATTGATGGCTCGACGTGCGTTCGAATTCGCGATCTCTCGTAGCGCTTCAATGTCGCTTTTGACTTCGTTTCGCGTGCGTGACGAGGGAGGGTTCGAGTCATCTGCAGTCAGCCGACTGCGGACCGACACGTTAGCCCCACCAACCGAGTTGCCAGAAATGCTGCCGTAAACACCACTCGACCCGCGCGCGGCAGAAACGCGATCGTTCTGCTCAACGGATTGATTCACAGGAACCGCAGAACCAACGGCCGCGGAGTCTCCAGCGTTGCCACCTGTTCGCACTCGATGCAGCAGTCGCTGCATGTACTCCTCGATCGAGTCCTCATCCCCCGTTCCCTCGTCGGCGTTCTTGCCCAAAGAACTGTTGGGCGATTCGAAGTTCGATTGCGATTCCTTGGAGAATACCGCCTCTCTCTCGACGCGTTCGTCACCGGGAGCTTCTATATCCTGTGATCCGAAATCATCGGTCGCGACACGTTCATCGGCATCATGAACATTCCCAAGCTCTGTTGGCTCATACGGTGTTGGCTCATACGGTGTTGGCTCATACGGTGTTGGTTCGAGCTCGGCCGGCACGTAATCGGGTAGGGGAGATTGCCGATCCACATCCTCCGAGGTAAGCGCATAATCAGTATTCGGTGCATTGAGTTCGGACAGGGCTGTGTAGAGTGCGTCGGGATCCAATTGTTCCCCGACAGCAGCTTCGAGATCCGACGAGGGAAGAGGATCCAAAACTTCGGAGGATCCTTCGACTTCCTCGGATAGCTTACTCCTGGTCGTCGTCGACCGTCGTTCATGAGGCTCCGACAACATGCGGCTCAAGCGTTGACTGATCGATTCATCATCCACTTGAAACTCAAAGACTTCATCCGATCCGTCGGTCAGGGGAGTTGCTGACAGTTCGGTTGGAACAGGGAATTCCGTTGGTTCCGAGGAGAGGGATAGCGATGAGAACTCAGTTGGCAGTGCGACGATCTCAGGAGCGACGATCTCAGGAGCGACGATCTCAGGAGCGACGATCTCAGGAGCGACGATCTCAGGAGCTGCAAAATGAGTAGCCGCAAACTCATGAGCAACAAAATCGGTGGCGGGCGCAAACGTTGGCGGGAGGCTCGGCGTGACATCAGCTGCTTTTTCCGAGCGAGCTATCGACAGCCTATCGAGCGTGGCTTGGGATTCCGACTGGGCATTCTCGAGTCGACTAAACAATTCGCGGAGATCACCTTGCTCATGGGCTAATTTCGCAAGTTGGGATTGGAAGAGCTCAAGGTGTTCACGGGTATCGCGCTGAGAATGATCGACCCCTGCGGCAACCGCTTGAATCGAAGCTTCTATTTGATTATGCCGGGAGTTCAGCTCCTCATCCCACGTGGATCGCTGGGAACGGATGAGCTCGGTCAATTCCTCCCGAATGGGATCTCCCAACCGTTGGGGCAACTCCTCTTTGAGCGCTTGGAGGGCTTCCAGAGTCCTTTGCTCGATTCGGCTCTCCAGTTGTGATACGTCCGGGAGTTCCTCGATCTTCGCATGAATCGCGCTGACCGTCTCGCGCAAAGCGAATAGGTCTTGGATTACTTCTTGGCGAAATTCCGCAACGATGGATTCCGAGTCTTTGCCTGGTTCGGGAGCACTAGAAGGAATGGACGGTGGATTTAGTGAGGCCAGTCTCTCGGCAATCTCCGAAAGCCGATCATGAGTGACCACCGCCAAAGAGGTTTGCTTGTTAGGGTGAATAACCAGCCAACGGCCACCACATTCGACCAACGTGCTTTGATCGATAAGCCATTCGCGAATCGGTCTTCCCGCGATTCGAATGGGGCCAACCGCCTTGAGAAGGGTGTACCGCTTTCCAACCGTGAGCAGAATATGGCATTCCGCAATCGACGGATCGTCCGAAATCCGAACATCGTTCCTTGGCCCAGATCCCAGACTCCAACGGCCGTTCCCCAGGCCCCAGCTCAGCTCTACTTGTCCTCCGGGGCCTAGCAGATCGATCCGCGTCGCAACGTGTGCAGACTGCGTCTCCTGCAATCGGGGAAAGTCAGACGCGAGCGAAGGATGGGTCATAGGAAGGGGCTATGGCATGGTAAGCTGCAAAGTTCGCCTATTCGACAATCGAGGGTGCTATCGACCACCTTAACTTGGAGACTTCCGTGAAAATTCGCGTCTCTGTCTCGGAATTACTGAGTGGCCAGTTGCTGTCGGCAAAATCCGCGTTTGCAGGCTAAACCTTAGTTCGGGAATTCCGCCCCAATCCTAGATCGTAAAGCCTTACTAAATCGCGACTTACAGCTTTCGATCACCGATGGCTGGCCAGTGACATTACCGAAAACTCACGATTGTTCCCCTGTTTTGAACGTTTTCTTGGTCCTTGCGTACTATAGTTGTCTCGAAATGCCACCTCAGTCGAGGGGGCGAGCCTCTAGGAGAAAGCCATGTCGAGGAAAGAAGCGCTCACCAAATTGCGGGACGTTCTAATTTTGCGACGCGAGGCGCTTCGTAAAGCCCTCGACGGAGACATGAGTCTTTTGCAGAGCTTGTCTCAGGAGGGGGGGGACGTCATGGATGCTGCGATGGATACCGCCCAAGACGAGATCAGCAGTCAGTTGGTGGAAGTGGAAAGTCGCGAGCTGAATCAGATTGAAGAAGCGCTAGCCCGTTTTCGAGAAGGCATCTACGGCAATTGTGAAGCATGCGATAAGCCGATCCCGCTGGCTCGATTGCAAGCGGTTCCGTACGCGACGACATGCATCGACTGCGCTCGGAAGCAGGAGCGGGTCGGATTTAAGCCTTCTACCGGTTTTGGCGATTCTGCCCATTTTCCGAACGCCTCGCGCTAAGGTTTAGAATCTCGGCTCAGCCATCATTGAGTCTGCGCCAGGGGTGATTACTCTGGAATCCATTGGGGGACTTAACTCCGTGGAGGTCAGAATGAGTCACATGAAATCGGTGGTGTTTGCTATTTTCGTTGCGTTGGGTGCCTGCGAAGTATCCCAAGCTCAGGTGATGGATCCCATTTACGGCTTTCCCTTCGGCTATACGTTGGGAGCTCAATGGTCTCTGAGGAATCGGCTGCCCGCTCCACCGTACTTCTCGATCTACCCGCCAGTCTATTACGGGAAGCGCCATTTGAGACCCTATGGCGAGAGCCCCTATGCTTCGTTCCCATTGCTCGGTCAGATTCCAGACTATTCTCCTGTGCCTGCCGAAGCGTATGCAGGAATCCCTCGTACGATTCCGAATCCTCACGCACCATGCTGTGCTGGTGGTGAATCAGGGAGCGTAGACACGAGTGATGCGTCCCCAGATAACAGTGTCGACGCACCCAAAGTCAACGTCGTCGCCGAGAGGAAGCAAGGCTCCATGAAAATCATCGTGAATCCGTTCGCCCGAGAGCAGGTCGCGAACAAGGATTAGCCACGTACCTGACTATGTGTCAACCTTCCCGCGGCTAGATTCAGAGGCCAATAACGGACTTCGGACCGCAAACATCCGAACGTCCTGTTGCGGACGACTTTCGAAGGCAATCGCGTAATGTGCTTGTCCCGCTCGAGCGCCGTAGTCTCAGTCAATCTTCTGACGTACCGAATCCAGAGGCAAAAACTGAATCGGCATTTGCAACGACAGATAGAGTTTGCGTGGAAAGGGGTTGCGATTCTTCATGGGATGGTCGAAGAAACAGAAGTCCATAGCCTTTGCGGCTGTGGCTTCAAATAGTGGGTTTGGGCTAACGTAGAAGATCATCAAGCCACATCAATTGCGTACTTTTCGCGTTGGGTCCGAGTTCGCATCGTGTTGGCCTGATCGTCACCAATGAACTCTTCTTTCTTGGGATCCCATTGCAGTCGCCTTCCAAGCTTCATCGCAATGTTTGCTAAGTGGCAGTTGCTTGCGCATCGATGGTGACTGTAAACATCCGAGATCGGTTGCGTGCGATCTTTGACGCAATTGAAGAAGTTCTCCATGTGCGTTGTTGGCTTTTTGTTGCCATACAACTTGTAGACCTCTTCATCGAGCCACTCCTGATCCGATTTCGACATGTTTTCAATGATCCGGCCTTTGAGTCCGCCACGGTTGACGCGAATGCGTTCGTCCGAGCCGTACAAAATCAGCTCGTTCACGCCGCTGAACAAGCGGATCGACTGACCGGTGGAGTATCGGTAGTAACAATGAAACTCATACGCGACGTTGAAGCTGTTCGGTGTATCGTTGAACACGCCTGCTCCTTCCAATTCCGTGGGGCCTGTGTTCTCGAGCCCAAGAGCCCAGATCGCGATGTCCATGTGGTGCACGCCCCAGTCGGTGACTTGACCGCCGGAATACTCCAACCACCATCGGAAATCGAAGTCGTGCCGCTGCTTGCAGTACGGGACCTCGGGAGTTT
>JALOQW010000015.1 GCA_025459275.1 Pirellula sp. | reverse complement strand
CGTATCCAATCGCTGTACGTCCCCCAAGTCGCTGCTCCGACCAATCGCGATAGAACCGCGTAAAGTAGAAGCCACCCACCGAGAGACTGAAAGGTGAATAACCAAAGAGACTCGGTTCCGTCCAGTTGACGGTGTAACGTTGGACGAGGTTTCCAGGAACGAGCTCGAGTCGGAAGTTCTGCCCAGCGCCTCGGAAGGCTCCGTTGAACAAATCGCTCGGACGACGGGGCAACCGGAACAAATCAAAGTTCCGTTCTTCGAGAATGATGTTTCCAGCAACACCCAAATCGCTGTTGACCGAACCGCCGACAGAGAATCGCCCGGTCTGGCCCTCGGCTACCGACACATCGATAGGTACATCTCGGTAGTTCGGCATGTAACCCAACGGCGATGGCCCCATGAAACCAGGATTAGGCTCGATCTGCCATGGCTGATTCAATGGCGGTAATGGTTGATTCATCGGTCCTGGAGCCATGCCCGGACCATAGAAGGGAGCACCGATGACAGGCGGCTGAACCGTGACAGGCTGGACTCCAGGTCCATAGACCGGTGTAGATGTTGTTCCAACCGGCTGCCCGAATCCGACAGCCGGAGGTGGATTCGCAGGAATCCCTTGATTGTTGACAGGTGGAAGTGGCGTCCCTCCAAATTGAGCGTGCAAAAGAGTCGGTTGTGCCAACCAGCAACCGAAAACGCACGAGCCGATGGCAGCGATGCGGCATGCCGCTCGCTTGAGGCAACTCGAATCGATCAGGTCGTGTGGAATTCGCCACAGGTCGTACATGGATAATGACTCGCTAATTGCGAACGTATTCGAGGTCTTCTGGCGGTCGGACGGTGACCGTAGGCAACTCACCGCGCGACGGATCGGTATTGAAGATCGTGGAGAACTTCAGACGACGTTCTCCGGCCTCCAACTCCCTTCGATCAATGATTTCACCCGGACGCAGATTACGAAGCGGCTGCAAAACCACATGGCGCTTTGTGAAATCCCCATCGATGTGCACACGAATGTCGCTCGCACGGTAGACATCCCCTTCCTTCACGTGGTAGATGATGTCCACTCGATGATTGGGCTGGTACACGACTTCTCCTTCGACATCGCAGAAGATATGCCCTTGTGCTCCGAAGACGTCGGTCAACAATCGTTCGTCTCGAAGTTTGTTGGTTTGGAGAAAGGGCTCGTCCGCCTTAACGAGTAGGTATGGCATTAGATCACTAGGGCGATAACGCTGCATCCCAGTGATCGAAACGGAATTGATCGTGTAGCGCACACCCTCATAAACCACGAAGCTGACGTCGACGAAATCCCCTTCCTCGTTGTATGCCTTGTGATAATCCACACGAGCGTCGAAGTAACCCAATGACCGATAGTATCCGAGCAAGCTCTCGCGATCGTCCTCTAGCTTCACATCGGAACACACGTTGCCAAAGAACTGAGTCAGCCCCCAACGGGCGTCGCGCGACTTGATCCGAGCCTTCAGTAGATCTTCGCCAAAGGCTTCGTTACCGATCACGCGAATCGAATTGATTCGCTCTACGGGGCCTTCATTGATCAAAAACTCGACGTCGCGCTCATTGGGTTTGAGTCCCTTCCGAATCTGAACATCGACCTGGTTCATACCTTTATCTTGGTACAGCTCGATCAAACGCGACTTGGCCGAATTCAATGCGATCGGATCCAAGGGATCCCCTTTGGATAGTCCCGCATGCTTTTTGAGTGGCCCTTCCTCCAATCGTTCATTGCCGAGAAACGACACGGATCGGATGATCGGTTTTTCGGTGATGATCAAACGGATGTGGACCCCTTCAGGGGTTGAAACAAAATATGGATCCACTTTGCGGAAGAGATTGCTTCGATACAAAGTGCTGATATCGCGATTGAACGTCTCCTTGTCGAAGGCGCGATCTTCGCGAGACTGCATTTGAGAGAGAATGAAGTTCTCGGAGACCGACTGATTTCCTTCAATCGTTACGGAGAGAATGACGGCTCCTTGCTTCCCTTCCCGTTCAGCAATGCCACCTGCTTCGTAGAGCCGCTCCCGAAACGTGGGATCTTCGAAGGCTGGGGCGCCCGCACCTCCGGCTCCACCCATCTGAGCCTGACATGGGGATGCGAGGTTTGCCACCAACCCAGCGAATCCGAGGACTAGCCAGCAAATGCCTAGACCTGCCCTCCACAAGACTTTGTCGCGACGAGGATTCGACATTCCATGTCCTTTGAAACGATAGCATTCCAAGTCGGCAATCGCCATGACGCGGGCGATGCTGAGACTGCTTTCGAGTCAATACAAGATGGAGCGCCGTAGGGCAATGTCAGTCAGACGCGATCCTGGCGCCGGCTGACCGACCGCTTCTTGGCGCACTCGTCGCAAATGCCGTGAATAATGAACCGATGATCGCGGACGCGGAACCGATGATCGCGGGCGACTTGATCCCGAATCTTGATCAATTCATCGCTGGTAAACTCGAATAATCGCCGGCAAGTCGAGCAGTACATGTGGTCATGTTCCGGGTATCCGTAATTCAACTCGTACATACTGCGACCATCCAACTCGAATCGATGCAGCAACCCGGCATCGACGAACTCTTTAAGGGTTCGATAGACGGTAGGTCTGGAAACGTAGTTCGCATCGCCACGAGAGGGAAGTTGATCGATCAATTGGTCTGCGTCGAAGTGGGCATGCCGATTAAAAACTTGTTCAAGCAGGTATTTCTTCTGCTGCGTGTTCCTCAAACCGCGCGATTGCAAAAACTCTTCGTAACGCGCCAGTGGGGTCATGGAGACCGCAACCGATGCGAGGGGAGTCGTCTCACGAGGTTCCGATTTCGGCAGTGATGAGTTTGGCATGAAACAGTGTGAGGACAGTACCAGGAGACGCACAGTCGTGGAGGCCTATTACTATAGCCGAGGATCCCAAATCGACATCGGGAAATCAACGCAGGAGAATTCTTGCGAAGAGGGATTCGTGAAATCAGGGATTTTTCGCAGCGCAAGGTTTGAAAAAACAAAGCCCTCGAGGCTCTTGGGATCCGCATAGGGGGGATGGATTCTATCCCTTCGGACCTGTGAGGGGTAAGCTGTTGTGCGAGGAGACCTCTCACCGTGGAAATGAATTTTGAGACGCAAGTCGTTTTGCAGCGGATCGTCGTGCCGAGTTTGTTGGGATTGGCAGGTGGCTTTGTTCTGTCTCGTTGCGAGCGACGTGCTCTGGCGACCGCAGATGGCTCAGGGGACAGCCCCCTGCGTCTTGCGGCTACCGCCTCGATTCTGGGTGCCTTGTTCGTGGGAGCTGGGCTGATCGCGTCGGATCTTTGGCAGCGAGGCTTGATCACCAACCCTGCGACTTGGCGACGTTGGGATGCGCGCGAGCCATGGATGTGGATGGTGTGGATGGTACCAAGTCTGATGTTTGTCCTCGGACTTTTAAAAGGACTTGGAAGGACTCCTGGTCGTTTTGCCACATGGTGTTTGCCAATCGTGGTGATTGGCGCCGCCGGAATCCTTTACGTGGCATTGCCTCAGGGGTCCGGGTACGAGGACAAGCTCAAGGATGCAGTTCGTTGGTTGGCGTTGGGCACGGTCGCAGCCACTGTGAATGCGGTATGCCTTAACACCATCGCAGCGCAGCCAGGAGGCAGGTGGGCTCCGTGCGTGTTGCTGGCCCAGTTAGGTTGCATCGCTGGGATTGTGCTGCAGTCCTATGCGTCGCTTGGGGAATTCGTCCTCTCAGCAATTGGGATCCTGATTGGGTTGAGCATCGTTTCTCTCGCCATCCCATCTCCATCAACGCACGATTATGGATGGCAGCTTGCACCCGCTGTGTTGGCGATGTCTGTCTTGGCCGTAGCTTGTCTTGCGGTCTCTACTTTTTATGTTTCCACACCGCCTGCGACGTGGCTGGTGCTGAGTATCCTGTTTTTGCCTGCACTGGTCGGTTGCGTGAATTGCATTCTCCAAAAGCAGCCATGGGGCTGGCGGGTTGCCGCTGCGATCGTACTGTGCGGTGCGTTATTGGCTGTGGTGATCGTCTCCGCGATCAACAACAAGCCAGAATGGTAATTTCGGTTGCTTCATTCATGGAGTTAGATATGGGCTCGTTGTCCGATGTCGTAGCGCTTGAACAGACGATCGTGATGCACTCACCCATCGGGCCATTGACTTTGGTTTCCGATGGTTCGTACTTGCTCGAACTGCGTTTTGGCGGGGATATGCAGGGAGTGTCCGACACTTCCATGGAATCACAAGGGCCATCGTGGTGTCCGATCCTGCAGCAAGCCCGATCGGAACTCGCCGAGTATTTCAAGGGAAGCTTGATGGAGTTCTCTGTTCCCTACAAAATGCGAGGGACACCATTCCAGCAACGGGTCTGGCGAGCACTATGCGATGTACCCTATGGCACGACTTGCTCATACTCTGAGCTTGCGGCCCGCATCGGATCACCACAAGGGGCGAGGGCCGTGGGGTTGGCTTTGGGCCGCAATCCGTTAGCGATCGTGGTCCCATGCCATCGCGTGATTGGAGCCAATGGATCCCTGACAGGATTCGGCGGGGGGGTGGAAACGAAGCGTCTCCTATTGGAACATGAAAACCGTTACCTGAACCCTGACCGCCCTTCTCGCGTCCAACGGATATGATACGACTGCCAAGAATCCAGGACTGGTTTTCCTTTCGAATCAGCTACTACTATCTGATTCACCTGATTTTGCTTGTCGTTTTCGGATGGATGGCTATGGGATTCGTGGGGTGTGTCATCGCATTCTGGGTGGTATTACTCTGGTACTCCGCTTGGCAACGACCCTACCATCCTGAGTTTTTCGTCATCGCTGGACTTGGGCTCCTCGCTGCAGCCAGTATGTTGCCGGAGAATATGTGGAGCAACTTGTGGTGGTTGTGGGGATTCCTGATCGTCGCAGCAAGCCCTTTGATTGATTTCGTTTTTCCTGTGTTTCGCAGCAAGTAGAGATGCTCTATGGAAACCGCCTCCACATCGACTCCATCCTCCAGTTTCGCGCGGCGCGAGAGCATCGATATCTATCGAGGAATGGTGATGTTCCTGATGCTGGCCGAGGTGCTCCACTTGAGTGACTTGCGAAAGCACACCGAAGGTTTCGCCCCTTGGATCCAATCCTTGGTGGAGTGGATTTCGTTTCATACCTCGCATGTCGAATGGGCAGGTTGCTCGTTGCACGACATGATCCAGCCCAGTTTTTCCTTTTTGGTCGGAACCTCGCTGGCGTTCTCCTACACCAAGCGACTCGCGTCGGGTCAATCGCAACGGAGCATGTGGTTGCACGCGATTTCGCGGAGTTTGATTTTGATCTTCCTCGGGATTTTTTTGCGAAGCCTAGGACGACCGCAAACCAATTTCACATTTGATGACACCTTGACCCAGATCGGGTTGGGTTACTGTTTTCTCTTTCTTTGCGCTCCGTTGGCACCGCGTTGGTTGTTTGCTGTTTGCGGAGGCATTCTCATCGGGTACTGGGCCGCTTTCGTGGCATATCCATTACCGGGACCGGATTTCGCCTACGAACAAGTCGGTGTGCCTGCGGCTTGGCCAGAGCACTATACCGGTTTTACTTCCCATTGGAACAAGAACAGCAATCTTGCATGGGCGTTCGATACCTGGTGGATGAATCTCTTTCCTCGCGAGACACCATTCCCGTTTTCGGAAGGTGGATATTGCACATTGAGTTTCATTCCGACGCTCGGGACCATGATTTTGGGATTGATCGCCGGAAAGTGGTTGCAGGCGGAAGCGACCTTTGCAACGCGGACCTTATGGATGGTTGGAACAGCCGTGGCAATCATGGCCGCTGCATGGTTGTTGGACCGCCAAGGCATATGCCCAATCGTCAAACGCATTTGGACTCCGAGTTGGACGCTCTGGAGCGGTGGGATCTGCTTCCTCTGGCTTTGGGCGTTGCACGGAGTGTGCGATATCGCTGGCTTTATAGGCTGGGGAACCTTCTGGAAGATCATCGGAGCCAATTCGATCGTCGCTTACGTGATGAGCTGGACCCTCGAAGCCCCGATTGCCGCAGCCATCGAGCGTCACTTTGGCTGGCTGATCGATCGCGTCGTTAGCGATGCGTTCCGACCGTTTTGGATCGGAGCAATCGTTTTGTGCTTGTTCTGGCTCATCCTCCGATGGCTCAATCGCCAACGTATCTACGTTCGCATCTGATTCGACGCGAACTTCGGCGCACCTATTTGTTATCCTGTGGTGCGACCGAGGTCGGAGCAGGTTGTCCCAAACCGGTGTAGCGGGGGAGTCGCGGCGTCGGAGTCGTGCGCTGAATAGCGCGATGAACGAGAGTCTGATATGCACCGGGGGAGGTAGACGGAGCCGAATGGGTAACAAATATCTCGGGCAGCTGACCTTCTGGCAAAAGTTCGGAAACGGCCAACTGCACGCTTTCAACCCGTGCGGCTGTATCCTGCTGTGTCGGACCCGTCTGAACGTAAATCATCCGCCGATTCGAAGGGGAGGAGGTCAATACGTGGGCAACCTTCAGCTTGCCGGCATCGGTCAAGGCATTGTTTTCAAAGAGCACCGATCCGACGGTGTTGTTGTCCCGCCAGCCATTGTTCTTCATGATCTCGAACGGAGCCACGACGGAGTAAGCATCCTGGCCACGAAACGGCTGTGGCCACGAGTTATTACGGGCAATGTCCACGTGCTTCTTGTGCATCATGGTCGGCCAATCGGCGTGAGCCCAACCGCAGCATCCGCTGACAATCACCCCTACGGCGAGCGAATAGATGGATCGACGCATGTGTACATTCCCTTGTCTTGGTCCAGACGTTCCTACCCTGGAACGGTCCATCAACGAACAGTATCGACCTAAGGATTCCCCAAGGTGATCCTCGACATTGTCCGCGTTACATCTTCCGCGGTCGCGCCAAATTCACCTCCATGTTTGCCTGCAAACCAGGGAGGCAGCCGTTAAATTCCCCCGAGTTTACTCAACTCGCGCAGGTGGATTCTCCGATCTAGAAGGAAGACTTTACAGCCGATCCTGGCATACGAGTGCCATTCGGGTCGGGAACCTTTGGGGGGGAATCTATCCATGGACCGAGTCCGTCGTCGCGTCGCGTTCCGTCGTTGTTTGCTGGCAGTAGCTCTGGGGTCGCTGTCTTGGGGAACCAGTTCCACTTGGGAGGCTGCCCACGGACAACTCCGCACGGGCCGAAACGGTGCAAGGGAATTCTACCCCGATGCAGGCTCGCCCCCTCCAAGCAGACGGGTTGCGAGCCATCAAGCTGCAAGCCGCAAAGTGATCCCTGCTTCCCACTCACAAGAATCCATCATCACGGAGGAACCGAGCGAGTCAGTCGATTCGGTTTCACCCGTCGAGGATGGGGAAATCGTCTACGAAGAAGCAAGCCTGGACGATGGGCATGAGCATGGGACCATGGATTCGTGCGGCGCCTGCGGCTGCACCGATGGTGGCTGTGGTTGCGATGGAATTCCGCACATCAATATTCGGCTTGCATTCCCGTTTGCTCGCGCTTTTGAAAGGCTCTCCGTCCGAATGGAAGCCGCTACCTTTTGGGGAAGCGATCAAACCATACCTGCGCTTGTTCGAACAGCGACGGTCGGGACGGCAGGTTCCACCGATCTGTTTGGTGGGACAGTGGCGATGGATGAGACGGTGCAGGGATACCGTGGTGAAGTGGGTTGGCGATTAGGGAATGATCAATGCACCAGCATCCAGGTCCGTTTCTTTGACGCCAGCGCCCAATCGTTGACCTTTAACAGCGCTGGCTCATCGTTCCCGTCGATTGTCCGTCCCTATTTTGACGCGGACCTGGAGGAGCAAAATTCGATTTCGATTCGCGAACCGGGCGTTTCTGACGGCGATGTCTTGGCACATGCAACGAGCGATGTATCTGGTGGTGACCTCCTGCTCAAGCAGCTCGTTCACCGCAGTTGCTATGGCAAGCTCGATTTGCTCGTGGGATACCAGACAGCTTTATTGACGGATAGCATCGCCGTGAATTCAACAACGGAAGCCATCGATACGGGCGACTCCTTATTGCTTCAAGATCGATTCGATACGAGCAATCGATTTCACGGGGGGGTGATCGGTCTGTCTGGCATCACCTATTCTCCTCGATGGAGTTTATCCGGTATGTTCAAGCTCGGTATGGGGAATCTGGATCGCTACGTCGGAATCGACGGCTTCCAAGAGATCACGGTGGGCCCTCCACCGGTATCAAGCCCTACCGAAGAAGGACTTCTGGCGCGTGCTACCAATATCGGTATGTATCAATTGGACACGTTCATCGTCTCACCCGAAGTCAACGTCACCATTGGATATCGATTGACACGACGCCTGGAAGCGACCATAGGCTACAACTACTTGTTGCTGCCGAAAGTAGCCCGAGCTGCGGACCAGATCGATCCGGAACTGGCCGCCAATTTGAGCAACCCGCTAACGGGTGACCCTCGGCCACGCTTCGTTTTCACCGAGAGCGATTTCAATCTGCATAGCTTGAACTACGGTTTGCAGTACCGCTACTGATCCCTCGCATATTGCGGAAAAGGAATTTCCTGCCACCTCCCAAAAGATGGGTGTGGTCTGGCGAATGTTCGTTTATAATGAAGATCTGTTGTTATTTTGCTTTCTTCTATTCCCACAGTCTGGAGCCAAAACATGGCAAGCGTAGCGAAAGCTCAGCGTACGAAGAAGGCCGCCACGGAAGTCGACCAAGAAGCCCCCGCAGTTGAAGCGAAACCCAAACGCACCCGTAAGGCCGCCGTTGAACCTCGAATCAAGCTGTACTGGGGCGTTTTCAATCAACATTTGAAGCGAGTCGCCGTTTTTGAATACCAAGACGTCAAGAAAGCCGAAAAGCATGCAAAGGATCTGAGCAAAGATGGAAACGACCATTTCCTGCAGAAGATCAAAGAAGTCGTGACCTAGACAGCTCGTTGAGAAAAGATGCAAAACCGCGGGATCTAACCTGCGGTTTTTGCTTTGACACCTGACGCAATGTGATATCGCCTCGAAGGGAAGACTTCGCAGTCTTCGAACCATCGAGGTAAATTCTCTTGGTACCAGGCGGGCTGCTTGGTCACCAACACCAAACGCCCTCCCTCGCGCAGCGATCGCTGGGCCGCTTGCAGGAATTTCTCGGCGATCAAGTAATTGCCAAAATAGGGTGGATTGGCCAGGGCCATGTCAAATGTTCCTGAGTCTTGGTATTCGCCAGATGCGTTCAGTTCGAGACTGACATTCTCAAGCCCGTTCAATGCGATCCCCTGACGGACACACCACAAGGCACGAGCATTGGAATCGACGGCGCGCACATGGGCCGACGGGTCACGTTTGGCCACCCCTAGTGCGACCGAGCCGCTCCCACATCCGATATCGATGAGTCGCGCTTCGGGGTACACATCCACTGCATCCAGCAACTGTCTAGCTCCGTTGTCGAGCTCGCGATGAGAAAAAACGCCTGGACGAGTCACCAGGTGGATCAGCTCATCACAATCCCGGAACGCGAGCTGGCATGAGAAGTCTTTTCGTTTCTTCAGAGGCCGTGACTTCTCGACGATATAAACGACGGCATCTTGGAACGGCCGACCTCGGATACTTTTCTCGTAAGTCTTGAGATGCTCGTGAACCCACCTGTCTTTCGGGTTGTCGACCGATACGACCATCCATCGATTCAGAGACAATGCGTCGTAATGCTGCTGGATGAGATCGCGTGCGAGTTCTTGCTCACCACTGCTCGACAATGGCACAAGCGTGCAATCGAGGTCCGTGAGTTCGAGGTCCGCCTTGCAGTCGATTGCAAGATTCTCGGCAACGCTTCCATTTTCCAGACGAGCATGCTCGGAGGCCAGTTCACTGTAATGAAGATCCAGATACCAAAGACATACACTGGCATGCGGCAGCTCGTGCGCGATCGTGGCACAGGCTTGTCCACGGCCGGTAGAAACCCCCGCGATACGAATCAGCTTGCCCCCCTTGTATGCGGCAAGGAGCTCACTCGCAACTTCCAACAATCGAAGCTCTTCAACCTTCGGTCGAAGGGGTTGCTGAGGTTGAGGTACAGCAGGGGCCGACGGCTCGTTCATGGAGCGCTCAGAAGAAACTTCTCGACGAAAAGAATGGTCGCATAGAACTGAAAGTCCGCGTTATTCTTCTTACGGAATCCGTGACCTTCGTCACTTGCCATCAGATACCAAACATCGCCGCCATTGGATTGAACTCGTTCGACGATCTGTTCGGCTTCACTCAAAGGTACGCGTGGATCATTTCCCCCTTGAACCACGAACAAGGGTTTCGTGATCCGATGGGCATTGTTGAGCGGTGCGATCTTTTCGAAGAATGCGTTCATATCGGGAATGCGTTCATCTCCATACTCGACCCGTCTCAAATCGCGGCGGTACGATTCGGTGTTCTTCAAGAACGTTCCAAAATGAGAGATACCAACCACATCGAGAGCGCATGCGATACGATCGTTGTATTCGACGGCACACGCCAAGGTCATGTAACCACCATAGCTGCCGCCGGTCACCATGATGCGATCCGAATCGAAACGCTTGTCTTCAGCAATCCAATCCAAAAGGGCTCCGATATCGCGTACCGAGTCGAGCCGGTTCATTCCGTTATCTAACTTCGTGAACGACTTGCCATATCCCGTACTCCCGCGCACGTTCGGAAAAATGATGGCACATCCGAGTTCATTGATGAAGTAGTTGTTGCGTCCGAGGAAATTGGGGCGAGATTGGCCTTCTGGACCACCGTGAATGTTAACGATCACGGGCCTCGGTCCTTCAAACTTTCGAGGTGGCAAATAAAGAAAGCCGCTAATGGTTCTTCCATCAAACGTTTTCCACTCGATCAGTTCCGGGATCGAAAGGGAATCCGAAGACAAGCCTCCCAATTCGCTCTCAGTCCATCGAACGACCTTCAGCGAATCCGCTTCGACGCTGTACGCATCCGACGAGCTTCTTGCGGAAGCAACGGTGAGGGCGAATTCGCGCCGTTGGGGATGCCATGGCCCGACACCGGCCACACCGATAGGCAAACCCTCGACCTTCCGCATCGTTTTTTCGGCGATGTCATAGACGTAGACATCGGAAATGCCGTTACGGTTAATGGACAAGGCAATCGACGATCGATCTTCGGAGAGTTGGGCGCTTTCGACATCCCATGCAAACTCTTTGGTAATCGATTCTGTTACGCCCGAAGCGAGGTCGATACGAACGAGTTCGCTGAACTCACCGGTCTTATCGGACCCGACCCAGATCCCTTTTCCATCTTGGGTAAACCGAGGGGAATCGTACGAGACTTGCTCCTTGGGATCCGTGATCGGCCGCAAGGCACCGGTAGCGATATCACCGATATAGAGATTCGATTGATTGACAGAGAGTGTTTCTTGAATCAAGACCTGTTGGTTGTCCGAGGACCAGTCGGAAACCGACCATCCACCCCCAGTGAGCTGGAAAGCCAAGCGTCGCGACGAGGGATCCAGCGGATCCATAATCCATAGATCCCGATCGGCTCCATTGCGCTCCGTCGACGCGTAGCAAATCTGCTTCTTGGTTCGATCCCAAACCCAGCCGCCATTTTGCGAGCGACCACCATCGGTCAGGAGAACGGCATTTCCAGTTTTGGTGTCGAAGCGGTAGATCTGAGCGAATTCGTTTCCACCCACATCCCGAGTGAACAAGAACTGGGTGGGGTCACTGGGCAAGTAATCCGCGGTTCCGACCGGCTCTTGGTAGAAGGTCAACTGGTAGCGCATCCCGCCAGGCATCGCCACGTGGTGCACCTGGTTGGAGTTCCCGAAGCGAGTGGAGACCAGCATGCTGCGATCGATCGGATGCCAATCCAATGCCGAGGCCCCTCGTGCTTCCGTGTACAGACGTACACGGTCAACGAGGTCAAGGGAAACGTCGGGGACTCCCTGAACCTTAAGATTGTCGGTAGGGCGCAAGAAGCCGCGTGGGGCCGAGGTTGCTTCTTGAGCCCAAATCGGAGGCACGGCCGCGCTGGCCGTCAAACCGACGATCGCTATCGCACGTTTCGCCGAGGACCAAACCGTTCGAAACGTTGATTGGCGCGGGTGGATAGCGATCATGAGTTGACCTCCGAACGTCAGTGTCGTCTTGGAATGAAGAAGCTTCTTCGAATCGCGGGTTTTTCAGGCAACCTTAGCGTCGGTCGCCGCCACGGCTTCTTGGTGGTCGTCCACCGCCACCGCCACCGCCGCCACCACCGCTTCGGCCGCGACGACGGAAACCATCACGGCCTCCGCCACCTCGGTCATCGCCACCGCGAGGACGTCGCTCGCCACGATCGGAGGAGCGCTCGCTTCGTTCTGGTCGATCGGTACTGCCTCCTTCATCTTCCAGTCCAAAGTCATCTTCTGGCGAGGATTCTTCGGTGGCGATATCGTCCTCGATACCGAGTTCTTCCAGAGCGCGTCGTCGAGACAGTTTGACTCGATCGTGATCATCGATGTCGATGACCAACACCTTCATGGGATCGCCGACACGGCAAACACTATCGACACTTGCAACATATCCGTTCGACAGTTCGCTGATGTGACAGAGCCCATCCTTGCCGGGGAGGATTTCGACGAAGGCGCCGAAGTCTCGAATGCTGGTAACTACCCCGTCGTAGATCTTTCCGATCTGAACGGTGGCCGTGCAGGCTTCGACACGCGATAGTGCGGAGCGTGCGGAGTCTGCATCGGAGCTTGCGACAGTGACGTTGCCTTCATCATCCACATCGATCGTCGCGCCTGTATCTTCTTGGATCGAACGAATGTTCTTTCCTCCAGGCCCGATGAGCAAACCAATCTTGTCTGGATCGATTTTGGTGCGAAGCAACCGCGGTGCGTAGCGGCTGATTTCGCTGCGGGGTCGCGGAATGCAAGTCAACATCTTGCGGAGGATTTCCATTCGGGCTTCGCGGGCTTGCTTAATGGTTGTCCGAATGATCTCTTCGCTGATGCCATCGATTTTCAGATCGAGCTGAATTCCGGTGATGCCGTTTTGTGTTCCAGCGATTTTGAAATCCATATCCCCGTGATGATCTTCGTCACCAAGAATGTCGGTGAGAAGGACGTATCGGTCATCCTTTTCCCGGACCAGACCGATGCTGATACCAGCGACTGGATTGGTGATCGGAACACCTGCGGCCATCAGCCCGAGGCAACCGCCGCAGACGCTAGCCATCGACGAGGAACCGTTGCTTTCAAAGATGTCGCTGATGAGGCGAACCGTGTACGGGAAGTCATCTGGATCGGGCAGAACCGGTTCGAGGGAGCGCTCGGCGAGCATGCCGTGCCCGATTTCTCGACGTCCTGGACCTCGGTTGGGTTTGCATTCACCGACAGAAAACGGTGGGAAGTTGTAGTCCAGCATGAACTTCTTGCTGTACTCGTCCATCAACCCATCAATGCGCTGTTCATCGCGAGTGGTTCCCAGCGTGACCGTGACGAACGCTTGGGTTTCTCCTCGTTGGAACAATGCCGTTCCGTGAGTTCGGGGAAGCAGATCCGTCTCGCAATGGATGCTTCGAAGGCTGGTGAGGTCGCGGCCATCGGCGCGAGTTCCAGCCATGATCAAGTCTCGTACGACACGGTTTTCCAGCGTATGCCATGCGCGGTAGAAAACATTGGAATCCAAGGCCCCTTCGGCAGCCGGGTCAGGGATCATTTCTGCCTTGGCTTCTTCGCGAAGGACGTTGCAAGCTTCGTTGCGAGCTTTCTTGCCTTCGGTCTGCTTGGCCGCTCGGAACCGGTCGTAGTACTTTTCGCTCAAGGTTTGAACCAAGGCGGAATCGTCTGGGGAAGTGAACTCGACCTTGACGGGCTGGATCTTGTCGTACAGTTCGCGCTGGAGCGCGATCACGTCTCGGCAAATGCCGTGGGCGTACTTGATGGCTTCGATCATCTCATTCTCGGGAATCTCTTGACCGAAGCCTTCGATCATGACGACTTCGCGTTCATTCGCTGAAACGATCATGTCGAGATCGCTTTCCTCGAGTTGATTGACCGTCGGAAACGGGATCAACCGCGAATCGATACGACCGATCCGGACCGACGCAATAGGTCCTCGAAACGGAAGGCTGCTGACAAACAGGGCGCAAGCCGCACCATTCATCGCCAACACATCGGCATCGTTTTGTGCATCGCTGCTCAACACCATCGATTGAATTTGGACTTCATCGATGAAGCCTTCGGGGAACAGAGGACGAATAGGCCGATCGATCAAACGGCTCGTCAACGTTTCTTTGGTTGTCGGTCGCCCTTCTCGTTTGATGAAGCCACCGGGGAACTTTCCGGCTGCTGCGAATCGCTCGCGATAATCGCAAGTCAAAGGGAAGAAATCGGTACCCGGACGCGAAGGTCCGGTCGTCGCAGCATTGAGAACGACGGTTTCGCCATACTGGCACAGGACCGCCGAAGCAGCTTGTTTGGCCAATTGGCCGGTTTCAAACGAAAGAACGGAATCACCAATTTGTTTTTCAACTCGAATCTTCACGACAAACTCAATCCTTAAACTAGCAACTAAACAAGAGAATGATTGGGGGCCATGACACTCTTCGAACAGAACCCGAGTCGCAGAAACTCACTCGCCGGATGACCTCGGCTTGAATCCCGCCGTTGCCCAACAAACAACTAGCCAACCATCGGCCTAGAACTGGCACTACCAGCCTGAAACACCCCATGAATACCAACAAACAAGGCTGATGCACGTCGCACCAGCCTTTCGATTTCCTCGGACTTACTTCCGAATGTTCAACCGCGAGATCAAATCCAGATAACGCTGCGGTTCATGCTTGCGTACATAATCGAGGAGCGATCGCCGCTTGCTAACCATCTTAAGCAGGCCGCGTCGACTCGAATAGTCGCGGGTTGCGGATCGCATGTGTTCGGTCATCCGGTTGATCCGATCGGTCAACACGGCGATCTGAACATCGGCCGACCCACTGTCGTTATCGTGCTTCCTGAACTCTTTGACGATTTCTTGCTTGCGTTCTTTCGTAACGGTCATGTAGCAGACTGCCTACCAACAACGAATTTCCAAAGGCTTGACATTTCGGTTCTTCAAAGGGGCGTATGGTAACGACTCTCGCCTGGAATGCAACGCCAAAAAGTCCGGGAACTCAATCTCGGGATGGCGGCCTATCATCCCTTGCCCCAGAAACAAGTGTGTTTGGCCCACCCATCTGGAAATCGGTTCGGTTAAACTGCAAACGGGGTCGCCGAGTCGACCGCGACGGGAACCATCGAAACTCAGGGGGAGGGGACATATGTTTTCGATTGCCAAATTTGCACGAGTGACCTGCCTTGGCTTATTGTTCTTGGTCTTGGTTGTCCCGACCGGGTGGTCGCAGGATTCCACCTCGCCAACACCGGAAACTGGAACATTGCAACCGGTGATTCGTGTGGGAATGATCGGTCTAGACACCTCCCATTGTGTCCAGTTTTCGAACATCATCCGGCAAGCCAAGGCGGGGGATAATGCGGTCGGCCGACTGCGGTTGGTGGCCGCTTTTCCGGGGGGGAGTCCAGACATCCCCTCGAGTGCCGACCGAGTCGAGGGCTACACCAAGGAACTGCGCGACTCGGGCGTTCAGATAGTGGGGTCGATTGCCGAGCTGGTGGAGCAGGTGGATGCCGTCTTGTTGACAAGCCTGGACGGGCGCAAGCACTTGGAACAGGTGATCCCCGTTTTTCAGGCTGGCAAACCCTGTTTCATCGACAAACCGCTGGCAGCCGATTTGGCCGACGCCTTAGCGATCCAGTTGGCATCCGAGAAGTTTCAAGGGCGGTGGTTCACGGCCTCGTCGCTCCGATTCACCCCGAGCATATGGCGTTACCGAAGCGATACCAATCGACAGGTTTTGGGGGCCCACGCTTGGAGTCCATGTTCGCTCGAGCCCCATCACAACGACTTGGCTTGGTATGGAATCCATGGCATTGAGGCTCTCTACACCGCCATGGGGCCCGGTTGCGAGTCGGTTTCTCGGACGTTTTCCGAGGGATCCGACCTCTCCGTTGGTAAATGGAAGGACGGCAGAATTGGCCTCTTCCGCGGGATTCGGCAAGGATACTCCAACTACGGCTTAACGGTGTTCGGTCCGAATTTCG
Organism: Pirellula sp.; assembly: GCA_025459275.1. Classification (GTDB taxonomy): domain Bacteria; phylum Planctomycetota; class Planctomycetia; order Pirellulales; family Pirellulaceae; genus JBKCUI01. Next base: position 7,547 of record JALOQW010000015.1, on the reverse strand, counting down.
TCGAAAGCGACGCCAAATACGAGGGCTACGACCCGCTGGTGACTCGATTCGCAGAGTTCTTTGCAGGAGGCCCTCACCCCGTCACACCTGAGGAATCCTTGGAAATGATGGCCTTTATCGAAGCAGCCCAGCGATCGCGGGAGCGGGGAGGGGCACCCGTACGGCTTGAGGAAGTCGTTTCGGAGGCGCAGGCCCAAGCGCGTGTCCGGCTCGATCGACATTTATCAACGACTCCCAAGCCATAACGGGAATTTCAGCCAGCCCGGCCAGGAAAAGCTCGGGCTCGCCCCGTTTGTAAAGTATCCTAGAAAGGGTGATTTCCCCCTTCATAGGTCATTAAGGGGACGGGATGGCCCGCCACAAATCTGCTCGGATGGCGTATCCCACCTGAGTACAATTCCGTTAGAGTCGGTGCTTAAACGATGAGCGACCAATGCATGGGAAGCGATAGGACGCTATTTTGAAGGCCGGGAACCCTTGGTGAACAGGACCTCGGTCCAAGTGCAGGATTCACTCTGATGCTCATGAAATGTTGCTCGAACGCACTCAAGACAATCGAACTGGGTTGCCCTGCTCGGCGGCAAGGAGTTCCGCTTTTGGGGCTGAACCATGGCGTTCTGCTTCTTGGATTGCTGATATCGGGATTGCTGAACTCGAACTCAAGTCTCGGCCAGGATTCCGAATCCGGCAGTAAGAAAAAGTTGCTGCTGCCTCGGCAAGTCGGGTTGATTGATTCTGCGATGGAAGCGGCTTGGGCCGACGCTGAGGTTCGACCGTCTCCGGTGGAAGATGAATTGAAGTGGTGCCGACGGGTTTATCTGGACATCCTCGGCCGCATTCCCAGCTACGAAGAGATGGCGGCTTTTGCCAAGGATCGTTCCCCTGATAAGCGGTACCAGTTGGTGAATCGCTTATTGAATGATGACGAATACATTCCGGAGTACGCTCATCATTGGTCCACCTTGTGGACCAACATTTTGATTGGCCGCAACGGTGGCATGGAAGATCGTTCGCTGATCCATCGTGAAGGAATGCAGAAGTATCTTCGAGATTCGTTTGCCGAGAACAAACCCTACAACTCGATGGTTTACGAGCTTGTCACCGCGACAGGAGCCACGAAACCAGGGGTGGAGGGGTTCAATGGTGCCACCAATTTCTTGGCGATGAAAGTCAACGAGGAAGAGGGTGTTCAGGCCACCGCCGCGGTATCGCGGATCTTTCTGGGTTTGCAAGTTCAGTGCACCCAATGCCACAACCATCCCTTCAATCAATGGAAGCAACAGAAGTTTTGGGAGTTCAATGCGTTCTTTCGTCAGTCGCGTGCACTGCGGCGATTTGAAAGTGGAACCCGAGATATCGACTATGTGGAGCTGATCAACGAAGACTTCCCAGGCGAAGGTCGGCACCCGGAAAAAGCAGAGATTTACTATCAGACCCGAAACGGAATGAGCAAGGTGGCTTATCCGGTGTTTATCGATGGCACGTCCATCTCGAAGAGTGGCTACGTTTCTCAGGTGAATCGCCGGGAAGAGCTCGCCAAGTTGATGATGGAGAGCGAGTACCTGGACAAGGCCATCGTGAACCGCATGTGGGCCCACTTCTTAGGCTACGGCTTCACGAAACCGGTCGATGACCTGGGACCGCACAGTCCGGTATCCAACCCAGAACTGTTCGAAGAATTGGCCAGAGACTTCCGCGATCGCAGTTACGATTTGAAGCAGTTGATTGTCTGGATCACGATGTCCAAACCGTATCAGTTGTCTTCCAAAATCACGAAAGACAACGAGATCGATGACCCAACCCTGGGAGAACAGCCAAAATTCTCTCACTTCTATACGCGTCAAATGAGCGCGGAACAACTGTATCAGTCCTTGTCCGTGGCCACACAAGCAGGCCGACGCGGCAATCTCGAAGAACAGCAACGCCGCCGCGAGGAATGGACGAGGCAGTTCGTGGTTGCGTTTGGGACCGACGAAGGGGACGAAACCACAACCTTCAACGGATCGATTCCCCAAAGCTTGATGATGTTCAATGGCGAGTTGATCCGTGACGCAATCTCCCTCGAACCCGGGTCATGGTTGCACCAGTTGAGTCAGAACAAAGCGTCGCCTCAAGAGAAAGTGCAGTATCTCTTTCTCGCAGGGCTTGGACGCAAACCGAGACCGGAAGAGTTGAGTATCGCTACGCAGTTGATGGAAGCTCGCAAGCGCGACGTGGGAGGCATGTTGCAGGACTTGTGGTGGGCCATATTGAACAGCAACGAATTCATCTTCAACCACTAACGGAAGATACGTCGGAACTCCTTTTCTTTGCAGGCTTGACTAGAGGTAACGCATATGTGGAATCGATTCGCTACACCCAAGGGAATGACGCGTAGGCACTTCATGGCGCACGCAGCCGGGGCAAGCGCCATGGTCGGTGCCTCCCTTTCGTTGGGCCAATCGCTGCGCGTTCACGCAGATACGCTCAAGAAGAATCGCAAGTCTTGCATCCTGCTTTGGATGGGGGGCGGTCCGTCCAGTATGGATATCTGGGATCTGAAGCCAGGCACGGATAATGGTGGCCCATTCAAAGAAATCAGTACCACCGGTGATGTTCGCATTTCCGAACACATGCCGTTGATGGCCAAACAGATGCATCATATGGCCATCGTTCGGTCGATGAGCACTCGCGAAGCCGACCACGATCGAGGTCGATACTACATGCATACCGGCTACGTTCCGGATGCCAACGTGGACTATCCAAGCTACGGTTCCGTGATCGCCCACGAATTGATCTCTCAGCGGCCAGAACTCGAGATCCCACCGTTCGTGTCGGTCGGTGGCGCCAGCGAAGGGCCCGGATTCCTGGGAATGGCGTGGGCGCCGTTCAGCGTCACCAATAATGGACAAGTTCGAAACCTGGAGATGCGAGTCGAAGCCGAGCGACTCGCTCAGCGGCGGTTTGCCCTCGAAGCCATCGAAAACTCCTTCATCTCGCAAAAGCGAGGTAGCGTTCTCGAGGATCACAGGAAAGTTTTGGGCAAGACCTTCGATCTCTTGACCAGCAAGCAAATGGAAGCTTTCAAAGTCGAGAATGAGCCAACCGAAGTCAAGGAGCGCTATGGCCTTACCGGTGGCTTCGGGCAAGGTTGCTTGCTCGCACGCCGCCTGGTGGAGCAAGGTGTCCCGTTCGTCGAAGTCGATTTGGGTGGTTGGGACAACCACCAGAATATCTTCCGCACCCTCTCCGAAGATCGGTTGCCTGTTCTCGACAAGGCCATGGCAGCTTTGGTCTCAGACCTGGACGAGCGGGGATTGCTTGAGGATACTTGCATCGTGTGGATGGGAGAATTTGGCCGCACCCCTCGGATCAATGCCGACGCCGGTCGCGATCACTGGGCCCGCGCTTGGAGCGTGGTGGTCGGAGGTGGGGGGATCAAAGGAGGCCAAGCCATCGGTGCAACCAACGAAGACGGAACGGAAATCGTTGGAGAACCGTATTCCTCCGAAGACTTAATGGCATCGGTCTGCCATGCCCTTGGCATTTCGCTGGAAACCACCTTCACTAGTCGAAATGGAAGACCGATGAAAATCGCCAACAGTGGGAAACTCATCAAAGGACTGTTCGCCTAGCGTGCTGGATGAATTAACGGACTCCTCAGATTCACCGGATGTAGCATTAGACGCCGAAACCTTGATCGCAGAGCATCAAGCAGGCGTCTGGAGGTACTTGCGCGCTATCGGTTGTGATCCTAGCCTGGCCGATGACTTGACTCAGGAGACGTTTGTTGCGGTGTTGAAACGCCCATTTCAACATTTCAGCCACTCATCCACTGCGTCCTATCTGCGTCGTGTTGCGTTTCATTTGTTGGTAACGCTGCGTCGCCGCCAGGAACGGGTGACCGTCACGGACGATATGGAAACTCTCGATCGCGATTGGGCTCGTTGGGCGGGATCCGATGCGTCCGGGAATGAATTGATGGATGCCTTGGCAGATTGTTTCTCGCGACTGACGGAACGAGCTCAGAAGTCGTTGAGAATGCGATTCAGTGATAATGCGACCCGCGAGAAGATTGCCCATACGCTCGGTATTACAGAACATGGCGCCAAGAATTTGATGCAGCGTGCCAAGCTGCAACTTCGGCAGTGCCTGGAAGAGAAGAGAGCCCGATGAACTCCCCAACCAACCCGTATCAACCTCAAGACTCCATGGAGAACGACCCTCCAGCGGATGTGCTGCTGGACTCCTTACTCAGCGAATGGCTAGGGGGAGACGCCCCTCGCGATCAGGCGCATGAGTTCGAAGCCATCTCGGTTGCAGCGCACAATCAAAGGTTCGGGAAATCCCTATTTTCCGACGATGAACTCTTGGCCGCGGCTAACAAAGCTTGGGAAGAGACCCAATTCGATGCGACACTCCTCGAAGCCGAATACACCCCTTACGCGGCAAGGACCGCAGATACCATTGCGGTTCGTCGCGAATATCTTCCGGACCCTTCGCGTCGCCAATCCCAGGTTGCCAAATGGATCGGTCTAGCATTGGCAGCATCGTTGACGGGTGTGTTGGTCGGATACCCTCTGTTCCAACAACGCAACAATACCGCGATGGTGATGACTCCCAAGCCAGTGGAGTTCCCCAAGCTGGGTAGCGGATCGGATGACTTGTTCCCGAGCCCCATCCCACCCGCGGTGGTCGATGCAGTCGCAAGCAATGCAGATGCGTCTAGCGGCCCCTCGATCGCCGCCGACAACAGCACCGCAACGGAGACTGGGACTGCGACCAATATGGTTGCCGGGAACGATTCCCAATCAGCGAACACGCTTGCTGCCCAAGCGGATTCTCCAAATCGGAGCGAAGCTTCGATAATCGGATCCCGCGAATCGATATCGGAGTCCAGCCAGAACTCGATCGCTCAGTCGCCGTTAGGGTCCTCGATCGATCAACAGACAGTGGAAGTCATCGATGATCAACTGAGACATCTTTGGAGACGATTGAAGATAGCCCCCAGCAAGACGGCCGACGTATCCACACTCGAGAATCGTTTTGCGGAAGTTTTGGTCGGCCGGTTACCCACCACTGCAGAGCGAGAATGGGCACGCAAGGTCACTGGGACTGGCAAACCCATGGATGAGGTTCATGCCTTGGTCCGCCGTTGGATCGACAGCGACGAATTTGATCGACATTGGTCGCAAATCTTAAGCGGTTACTACCTCGATAGTACGTTGGCGATCGAAGAAAATGAGGGGTTCCACGGCTTTGTTGGATGGCTTCAGCAAGAGATTGAGAGCACCTCCCCATTGGCAAGCACGGAACGAAAACTACTTACCAGCGACGTGGCGGGAAATGCGCGAGAGTCTTACTGGTTGCAGCGATGGCTGACGGTCGGCAAGAACGCACCGACTCGACTCCTGTCATCGGCAAGTCAAAAAGCGGTGGGCTACGCTTCCGAACAACTCGCTGCACTAGAGACGGTCGCTCTTCAAGGAATCCGCCTTTCCGGTCAATCCGTTGCAGCTTGTGCGCAGTGCCATCGACAGATGGATGCGCCGGAGATACCTCATCCGGGAATGGCAGTGGCTGGGATCCAAAACGAATCGATGTTCGGTACCGCCTCGGCATTGGTCGGGCTCTTGGAAAAGACCGAATTCTATGCCTCGGATACCGATGGCAAGGTTTCGCTTGTTGCTCCCACCTTGCCGAATGGAAAGCCGATCGAAGCAGGCCATGATACTCGACAAGCAGTCGCTCAATGGTTCGAGGACAACTCGCAAGCTCGGGAACCTGTGGTCGACTATGTTTGGTCGAAGATGCTTGGACAACCCTTGGTTCCCAAGGTGGGACTCACCGAAGGAGAAGGGCTTGTCGAACGCCGGGATCTACTCGAATTCCTTGCCAATCAAGTTCAAAAGGAACGTGCGGGGTTGAAGCAGCTCGTCTACTGGATCGCAATGGCTTCGCCTATGTCGGTCGAGTCTTCTGCCATGGATGCCAATGACTTCTTGAAGCAATCGGCGGCAAGTCTTGCATCGGTGCAGTTGCAGCGTAGGGTCTTTAGCAAGTACGTCGGAGCGCGGCCTTCCATCACCACCGCAGGACAACTGGAGTCGTTGTCGCGCTGGTTGCAGCCTCCGCCATCGACCAATCAGACACCAGGCCTGTTGGCTCAACCATCAGCAAAGCCAGTACAACCTGGCATCACACCCAACAACGCGACTGCAGATCCGAAGCCTGTACTGCAGTGGACCAACGAGCAATTGGACTTTGAGATGGCCAACGCCCATCCCTATGGCCGTGTGCAGGATCTATCTTCGTCGCTGGCTGCGTCCTCCATGGAGTGGAATGCGGTCGTTGACCATGCATTCCTCGTTTGCCTGGCCCGGTACCCGTCCGATCAAGAACGGAAACACGCCAGCGAGTTGCTAACCTGGTCCAACGGCGATCGGAAAAACGCCAGCACACGCTTGCTGAATGCCTTGCTCGGACAATTGTAACGCTCTCTCCTGCCTTACTATGCACGATCCATCCCTCCCCAAGTGCTTTCTGTCGTCGCTTCTGCTTGCTGCCATGCTGTCCGTGATGCCTGGAGGAGTCATCTCCCAAGCCTCGGCACAAGATGCCCAAGTCGAACTCGAAGAGGGCTATGTCTGGTTGTTTGATGGAAAGAGTTTGGACGGTTGGGAAGGCAACCAAGATTGGTTTCGAGTCGAAAATGGGGCCATCGTGGCTGGTGCGCTGACAAAAGAGATTCCTCATAACGAATTCCTTGCTACCACCAAAGAGTACGGGAACTTTGAGCTAAAGCTCGAAGCACGACTGAAAGGATCGGGAGACAACGCCGGCGTACAGTTTCGCTCGTCCCGCATTCCCGATTCCACCGAAGTCAGCGGCTATCAATGCGACATTGGTTCCGCTTGGGGACGACCTGTGTGGGGCGGCTTGTACGACGAGTCCCGACGAAACAGGATGCTGGCCGAAGGAGACCCCAAAAAGGTTGCTGAAGCTTTGAAATCAGGGGAATGGAACCAACTCATGGTCCGAGCGGTGGATGGACATGTCCAAATCTGGCTCAATGGATCATTAACCATTGACTACACCGAAGTGGATTCCAAGATTGCGAAACGCGGAATCATCGCTTTGCAGATCCACTCTGGCCCGCCGACGGAAGCCTGGTATCGGAACATCCGGATACGGGAGCTTCCTTCCTCGCGATAACGACACCTGCGATCATGGCAGTGTCATTCCGGAAGGATCTTTTAGGGTACGACGGACTGGAAGGCCGTCGTACAAAAGCACTAAAGGCCAAAGATGGTCCGTCGAGGAGGGCTGACGTTGGAGACGCGGCCTAAGATCTCTCGCAGGATCTGCTGCTCCAATTCGTTATCGTTCTCTTGACGTATCCAACCCAAAGTAATCGGTTGCCCCATGAGTGCCGGATCGGATCGAACAATCGAGCCATCGTGACGCTCGATGGCAGAGCCCTCGGAGGAATATTGAGATCGGTCGACATCTTCGAGTTCTTTCATGACTTCAACGGCGATCGTGAAGCCTTGTTCGGTAGGAATCAC